>NZ_JACVTV010000020.1:0-49743 GCF_016624625.1 Stenotrophomonas sp. S41
GGTCACCGGGGGAATTGTGCCTGATCAGGGCGTCATTCCAAGACACAAGAGTCGAGCTTGCTCGACTGCTCCTCGGCCCCTCAGCGCTCGCCATGCTCCAGCCAGATCCGGAACTCATCCCGCAGCCGCAGGACATCCGGCGCCAGCAGGTCTACGCCCGCCGGCAGGCCGACGACCAGCCCGGCCGGCGTGTTCTCCACCGCCATCACCGCGCGCCCCTGGTAACGGATATGGAACCAGGCGCCTGACGTCTCGTCCGCATCCAGCGCAAACCCCGCATATTCCTTGGCGCTAACGAATGCCTGCGCGTGGCTACGCAGAATCTCAAACTGCCGCGGCTGCAGCACCTCAAAGGTCTGAACCTGCGCGGGCGCAGGTCCAGCCTCAACCAACATCGAAGGCAGCAGCAGCGCGACCCCAAGTAGAGTCGAGCTTGCTCGACTGCTCCAGAATTTGCGATCAGCCACGTCAGGCCGCCGGCCGCACACGTTCCTGGATGAAGACCGTCAGCGCAAGGCAGGCCATGGCCAGACCCTCCATCACTCGATCCCCCACGTACTGGTCTGGGTCGCCATTCTGGCGGGCGCGCTCGGCCGCCAGCAGGATCTCGTGGATAACGCGCTGGCCCGCCAAGGCGCAGTCGGCGTCAGCCAGGGCCATCTGCCGGCCACGCAGCAGGTTTCGCTCGGGCCAGGGCTGACCGTCGGACGCCGCACCAGCACCGATGCTGTGCAGGATGGCGATGAGGCTGTTGGGATCCAGGCGCGGCGCGGAAGAGGGCGCTTCCTGGATGGGCGTGGGGGCAGGGGAGTAGGGCTTGGTCATGGCGTGGCTCCTAACGTGCAGGCAGAAGCCGCCACCAAAAAAAGGTGGCGGACGATGCGTGGTTCGAAACCCGGCGTACGCTAAACCGGCAGGCACAAGGCCTCCACGCACCGCCCGCCATAGCCGGCCGACGGATTGCCAGCCGGCACCACACAGGGTGATGCCGGCTGGCAAGCGTTTACTTCAGCATACAACCGGGGTTTCGAAGCCCGACCACCCGTTTTCGGTGGCGTGGTTAGGATTACGCCCGGTTGCGAGGCATGCCAAGGGGTAGGGGTCAAATCTGCCAATTACCCTGACGCTTTTGGCATTGTCGCATAGGGGGAAGGTTAGGCAAGACGCCCGTCCCACAAAGGAAAGTGACCGACTGTGCTGCAACGGCGTTGCATCGCAATGGATGGCGCGCAGCCATCTCCGAGCGGGTGTAATGCGACACAATTGGGTCAACTGACGCTGAGAAGCGGAACAACGAGGCGATGCATGGAACGCGCAGAGAAGGATTACACCTTGGCCACGTTCGCAGGTTGGGGGTCGGCTCTGGCCACATTTGGACTGGTTCAAGGCGCCTTGTACCTGAAGGCCTTTTGGGGGCACTTCGGTCTGGACCCGTTCCAGTTTGTCGCTGTGGGAGAACTGGCTCTGGCCGGGTTGGCCGCGATGGCTTTTGTGCTGTTTCTCTTGGTTGTTGGCATGCTGTTCGCCAGCTGGATTGAGGCACGGCTGACGGGCGAGACCGCGAAGGGCGGGGCTCGCGCATGGGTGGTTCCGATAGCCTTCTTCGGTACGCTTGCTGGCCTCATCTGGTGGGCAGAAGCATGGGTCGCGCTGATTGGGATGATCTTGACCATTGGCTGCGCACTGGCGGTCCAACTTTCGCCCGTGGTACCCCGCGCCATCAAGGATTCGCCGTGGATGATCTACTCGCTGGTAGTGATGGTCTACGTGTCGGTTGTTTCAAGCTGGCTCGGCGAGAAGCGGGCGGGGGAAATCACTACAGGGGGCCAACCCTACACCTCCATCCTGCGCACTGAAGCCGGCACGCGTGGCGACCTGGTCTTGATCGGACGCCTCGGTGATACTTATGCGTTGTGGGACCACGCGAAGAAGGCGACAGCGCTTTTCCCGGCCAGCGACGTTACATCGCTCGAAATCGCGCGAAAGGGCTCAAGCGTAGTTCCGCTCAAAGATTAGCCAATTCACTGCGCCTGCCGGGCGCAGGAAGCCTCATGTGCCTGCCGCAAGCACTCGTGGCGCGCGGCAACTCCCCACCGAACGATCAGTTCGATGGATGGCTCATGGCGATTCACTGGGCCAAGCTTCTCAACTCAGGCCGACGATAAGGCATATTTGTTGGAGATAGGAGAGGACTGCCTCCGCCCGGAAAAGGATATCCGCCGGAACTCACACCCTGCCTGCTACTTGGTCCGGCTATGTGCCGGCTTGTTAGCCGGGCCCGCACACCCTAATATCGAAGCGCGTCAAGGGGGGGGAAGCCACCTATGGTGCGCAAAGATAAGTCGCATAACCAGAATCATTGATTCGGATATCATATAGTTTGGGGGCGGGGCCTATATGTCGCCATTTGATGGGTTGCAAATGCCAGCGCGGCTCGCATGCGATTTTTTCGCAGTGTTCTCACGCTTCGAGTTCGCACTCAAAGATTCAGGGTACTACTATGTAAATCGTCGTGGTCGTGCCGCAGCCGATTGGGATCGCTACTTTTCGCATGCCAACGCTACGGTTCTTGACGACGCTGACCCGGAGCTTTTTGAGGCCGTTCAGTACCTCACGGCGGAGCCTCCTCACGTTCAAGTGGCGCCGGATCAGTGGGATCAAAACGTTTTGCTGCGTGGAGGGCCAGGATCCATCGGTACTGCATTGGATGCGGCCTGTAGAGTTCGCAATAACCTATTTCATGGCGGCAAGCACACCCCCCACTCACCGCCCGGACGGGATGAGAAGCTTGTTCGCTCGTCGCTATGCTTGCTCCGTGCCTGCCTCAAGCAAGATCGGCAACTGGCTGCCGCTTATGAGCAACCGGCCGTCTTCTAACCACCAACTCAAGCCTATGCCGCCTAGCGGCGTGGCCCAGTTCAGGCGCTAACTGTCCATGAAAGATTCTCTACAGCCAAACCCAGGTGGATTCGCAGCCGATCCTTTCGGATACAGCGCACTTGCCTGGCACAAATGGGGGTTGCTCGCAACAGCAAATGGTTTCCCGATAGACATTTCCAAGCCGCCAACCATCTCTGATTTAAAGAACCCCATCCTTTGGCTTAGCCATGCCCATGCACTGTCTGAGGCTGCGGTTCAGTTAGTTAGGAATCCACCGAGCTTAGATAGCTTCCCTCAAGAGCTCAGAACAATATGTCACAGCCAGTACCACGCAGTGGCGCTGATGATTGTTGGCTACAGCCTTGAAGTGTGCCTGAAAGCAATGATCCTGCTTAGACTCGGAGCTGAAGAATTTACAAGGCGAGAGAAGGAACACTTCCACCACCAGCTGGGAGAGCTTGCCAGCTTCATCCCCGATCTTGACGAGAAGGACAAAGCAATCCTGAAGGGGCTTTCGCATTTTGTAGTCTGGGCTGGTCGTTACCCCGACCCTGGATCAAAGCGCTTAGACAACGCCGTTGACGTATTTGACATCTCCGAGAAGCACCAGATAAACGCAAAAGATCTCTTTGCTCTGTCTGCAAGGGTAATGAAGCACGTTCAAACAGTGGTCAACTAGACCGCTACAAATTGTCCAGAGGCAGGGCAATCAGCCGGGCGCTAATTGATCATAAGCCCGCCTAACCATCGCGCTATTTTCCATATCCAGTGCAGCCGACGCTCGCGAAGGAGCGTCGGCGCCTCTATCAATGCAGGTACTTTGCCTGCCGATTCACAAATGCGGGAGTAGTTCCCTCAAGAACGTTGAGTACCGACCTATTCAATTCCATGCTCTCAATCGCACCGCTTTGATAACGCATTGCAAAACCGGCAGCGCGATCAAACTCCGCATGGATGATCTGCTCAGCATCACAGCAGACGGCCAAGTTGGCATTGTGGGTGACCATCACAATTTGACGAGTCTCCTTGGCCCGCTGGATGATCGGAACCAATATCGAATAGACCGTTTGGTTGTCGAGGTTTTCCTCTGGCTGATCCAGGATCAGAGGGGTGGGATCAGTGTCGACCAGAAGGTAGAAGATCAGTAGCAGCGCACCTCGCTGTCCTGGCGACATTTGCTGGATGCTCGTGCCCGCCAAGCTCAGAGAGAATTTTGCCTCCAAATTCCGAAGGTCGAACAGGGAGTCATAGAAGTCCTCCACATCAGCCTTTGCTCGCAGGATCGGCTGCAACGGCAGCTCGTTGTCGCCATTCTGCGTGATCTCGCTGCGAACGGATCGGAGCCCAGCAACAACGCTCTCCGTGTCATTGAAGTCTATCGAGCGGAGGAGTCCATTGAGTTTCGATGCGCCTTCCACCTCGCCACGGAAGCCGCCCGTGTTCTGCTTTACCTGGCCGAAGAAGCTATCGAAAAATGCAGCTCGATCAAAGAATAGGGCGCTCTGGAACGCTACTTTGAGCTCTTCAGCTACACCAGGCACTGACCTTACAATCTCCTCAACCCCATCGAAGAGCGGTCGGCGCGAATCCGCAATTGAGAGGAGCTCTTTATGGATCTGGCGCACAATCTCATCTTGTTTGTCCTGCAGTCCTTTGCAGCGGTCGGGCAGGGTGGATAGCTCTGCAAGTCTGGCCCTGTAGAACGCCACGGTGTCTGTCTGACCATCCGTGCCAACGATCTGGGCGCGAACGCGGTCCCATGTCGCGCGAACGGTGAGGTACTCCTGGTACGCCTTGGAGGGGCCGTCGAGCTTCTCCTGAAGCTGCTTCTGCTCGGCTTCCAGTCTCTGGCGCACGGCTTGATGCTCCAGCTCGCGATTAACAAGCTGGTCAATGTGAAGCGCATCCTCTGCCGCCACTTCCCGCAGAAGCCCTGATTTCACTTCAACGGTGATCAGCGGCCGGATGTCGACAGCCACTTCTGCCAGCTCCTTTTCTAGGCTCGCCCCTAGCTGTGCGGCCAATGTGACATGGTCGTCCAAGCGCTGCGCCACGCTGACAACCTTTGTGCGGCGTGACGAAAGCATGCGCCTGGTTGCCTCGGAGTTTTGGCGCGTCGACTCTGTAGCCGCTAACTCCTCGGCAATGGCCTTCAACCGCTCGCCTTCCGGGGATGCTTCATCCCCACCAGCTTCAGGTTTCAGCACCTCGGCGGGCATCTTGGCGTTGTGATCGCCGAGTTCGAGTTCCTTGGATGCCAGGCGCTCCCTAAGTTCATTGAGGTGGCCTGCGCTTGCTTGCCGCTCTAGATCAGCGAGTGCGCGATTGATCTCACCGAGTGCAACTCGGTGCGCGCTTATGCGCTCCAATGTGGGGCGCTCCTTGTCCGCGAGGTACTCATCCAAACCGGCGTGCGAGCCCTTGTCAGCGCTGTCCAAGTGCGAGAAAAGCACTTGCCGAATCTCTGCACTGAACTGATCGGACTGTCCGCTGATGTGATCGTTGCAGAGCATCTCAAAGTAGTCCTGCGAGATGTACTTCACGCGTTCAGGCTGGTCCTCTTTGAACCGGTGATCCAACGACACTTCCCCGACGTCGTCGTTACACCAGGTCAACGCTGCATCAAATGCTGCGGCTCGTTGAGTGGCCCCGCTCTTAAAACGGTCATCAATTAGGAAGGTGAAGTATTCATGGGCTTTGGAATTTCCGGCCAAGGCCAAGACTTCCGCCAAGCCACTCTTGCCTGAGCCCTTGTTCCCGATAATCGCAACCAGATCCGGATTCAGCTCAATGTCCGTACCGTCAAACCAGGCCTCGGCGAGCGTAGCCGAGGCCTTGCGCGTGACCGTCAATCGTTTCATGAAGAGGCGGCCGTTGTCTCTTACCTTCGCCAGTTTGGGCGGAATGTCACCGATGTAGGAACGGAACGAAGGCTCCTTGATAGCGTGGCACATTCCTTGGAAGGTTGGCTCAGCCTTGATCCACGTCTTCATGCCATTGGGAAACACGCCGTAGTCTGCATGCCTGTGGGCATCGGTGCCGCGCACACACAAGCGCGGACTCGACCCCAGCGCTTCCCAGAACGCATCAAAGTACTTCTCATTGGCAGCCGACCTGACGCCATGAAAGGCGTCGCGATTGCCCTGATCCTTGCACTCGAAGATGCTCGCGGCCGTCATGTGGCGCCTGACCTCCGCATAGTGCGGCCCCGACTTGATGTCTTTAAGGCCGCCATAGGTGTCCCAGGGCATCAAGAGTAGTCCGCGCGAACCCAGCGTCTCCAGTGCCTTGGACAGAGACTGAGGGGTCACCATTGCGGTTTGCCAACCGACCAACAGAGCGTACTCAGCATCTTGGGCTACACGTGCGACATCGAAGCCGTGAGGGGAGAGTTTGTCGGCGCTCAGCTCCCGAGCGTACTGAATCAGACATGCCTCACTCAGCCCTCGTTCGCCGGCTCGAAGGCTCACCTTGAGATCATTCAAAACGTCCTGGAGGACCTGCCGCTCCACCGCGGGATCGATGACCAAGTGCACATTGAGCCGCTTGTCCAGCGAGCTTTCGACACGCAGTTCGATGCCGGGAAAGACCTGCTTGTTCGGCAGCTCTTCTGGGTTCTCGCGCACGTAATCAGCTACCGCCAGGTAACCGTCGAATGTCCAGTAGTCCATGATCACAAAGACATCTGGCTCAGCATTCTTCAGTGAAAGGACCGTCTGTTTGACGATCGCCCGCCTAGCCTCGCCAACCGCTCCACGCAAGTTGGGCGAGCCACTCCATTGATACGATGCCGGCGTATGGCAGTGGAAGTCCCATACTCTCCACAGCGCCCCTTGCGACGTACGCTCCATTACCGAACTCCCCTGTTCTCGTAGTTGTGTGCCGATGCCAACGTATCGCGCCTCAGAATGCCATATAGGTGAACCTGCACGGGCCTTCAAGACGCGCTTTTGAGTTTCAGATCAGCCCCCTGTTCGGCGTCCACCCCTCCAGCGTTGCACCAAGGACTGCCCGAGGTGCAGGGAAGCTTGCAGTGAAGGGGGAGGAGGGGAAGCAGGATCGCTGAACGATGTGGACGTCAACCTGCTGCCTGACACCGTACTGGTCGAGGTCGGCGCGACGCTGCCAGACGATGACCTCTCCGACGGCGACATGGCGCTCCGTCACAAACGCTCGAAGGCGTGTCCGACGTAGTGTTGGTGCATGAAACCAGATGGATCCATCCCCCTCCTTCAGTGCGAACTCCGCGCACATGGTGCCCCATCCGAGTGTACTGCGGCACGACAGCTATCGAGCCGGCAGCCGATGGCGCCCTGCGGTGGGCCTGCAGCGGTGGCGCCAACACCCCCACCACGTGCGATCACCACTCCTCCAGGCGCCGCGTGCCCGGGCCTTGGACCACACGCCATGCCGGTGATGCCCAATCGTATGCGGCGAAAAACGGTTTTGACCAATCAAGAAGACGACTCGCGGCCTGCCTTGCGCCGAATGCCAAGCAGGCCAGGCGCTTGGTTCGAAAGTTTCTGCACTGCATCACTCGCGGGCCAATATTTTTGACACAGGCCATGTCTCGAGCTTAGGCCTTCTGCCTCAAGAGCTGAAACCCCTGCCATGGCTCTGACCGCCGAGGCGGTTACTGCGCTCTTGACACGAAGTTGACCACTCCCAGGTTTCATTTGGCGTGCCGAACGAATAGGTGCAAAGGGTTGGGCGCCTGCCATGGCCTGACCCTTAATAAGCCAATCGCCAATGCACTAGCCCAGGTCGCCATTCTGGCGGGCGACTGCGGCCGCAAGCAGCCCACCAGATGCCAAACTGGCTCCGACGCCGCGCAGGATGACCGAAGACTGCTGGGGAACCGGCAGGGGCCGAAAGAGGGAGCTTCCTAGAGGAGTGCGTGTGGGGGGGGCATGGCGCGACTCCTAACGCGCACGCTGCAGCGGCCACCGATAGACGTGGCGGACGATGCCAAGGCTTCACGATCTTCGTGCTGTTCATTGCGTTGTTCTTCATTCGCCCAGGCGTCCTGCAACAAACTCTCTGTATTTTCGCTGACCTCGCAGAAGCAGTTGGCTTGGCGCTCGGCGCCATCTCTAGCAGGCTCTCGAAAATCACCAGGCTAGCTCGTAGGCGCATGACGGTGGATTCCGGCAAGCCAACTAGCAACTCATCCGTAGCGTCGCTCGGAACCTCCCCGGCGCTTACCAGCCAGCACGCGAAGAAGCGTAAGCACAAATACTCACCGAATAGCGGCGCGTCCAACCTCAGTCATCGACATCGTCGAAGATTTTGCTGCTGTCCATTGTGGAGGAAGTGGCAGAGATGCTTGCAGATGTCGTCGCCTGCGTTGACCATGCCGAAGGTGCCATGGGGGGCGCCTCATCTTCAAGTGTGCTTATATGCGCATCAATTTCGGCATGGAAATTAGTGAGAGACTCTGTACGCCCGTCCGGAAAGAAATAGGGCTCAGCTCTTTCCATATTTTCCTTAAACCCCTCAAATAGATCGATCTCACTGGTGGATGTAAATCTGCTGCGGAGCACGTCAAATAAGTTATCTAGATCACCTAGCCATTCTGCGCGGAAACGCGCGAAAAGCACATTAAACTCTTCATCTGTAAAAATTTGCCGATATATCTTGCTTGTAAAAACATCGGGCTTCATCCACGCAATCGCATCGTGGCTCAAATCTTCAACAATTCGACTGCGAGAATCCTCGGGAAGAAGGCCGTAGGAATTTAGGGCTGTCAGAAGCAGTAGGCTACTCAGCGAAATGCTAGAGGCCCGAATGGTTGTCGCCCACTCGAGGATGTCCGGTCGTGCCGCGACAATTTCGCTAAGGAATGCACCGCCTGCGCGAGCACCAAGAAACGACTTAAATTTTTCATCAAGAACGTGATCTTGGAATCGCGACGAGAGCACCAAAAAAAGGGAGGAGGGGACACGAACACGCGCATGCTCTGTGGCCAACGGCGCACACACCACTTCCTGAACTAGCCGATCGGTTTTGGCGCCATGCACGTAGAACTCCACCCACTCTGGAGAGCGCGCTACGATCTCTGCAAACGCATCGGCCACCGTCGGATGCCGAAACACCCAGCGATCCCCATCGTCGGCGCAGATCCGCCGAGTTAGGCTATCATTCAAATATTCCATCGCCTTCGCAACTGCCCCCGGTTGTACGCCCAGTAGTCGCGTGACCATTACCAGTGACGGATGTTGCCCGATGGGTGAAAGCACCCCACCTTCACCGTGAAGGAATATCAACGCCACTGCACCTAAAGATGGCGCATCGAGCTGCTCAAGCACTTCTGTCAGGAACTCAAGAGGCCTTTCGACAAGCTCCTTCATTCTACCAGCGGTTAGATTCAGCTTAGCGGTGAACAGCGGATCGCCGAGTCGCCGAGCAGTCTCTGGCAGAAACGACTTATTTGTAGCGACCGCAGGCAGAAAAGCCTTCAACCGTTGGCGCATTGGCTGAGATTGAATTCGGCGCACGTGATTGTAGAGCATCTGCGCGCGCTCATTTTCACTGAGGTCTTGTACGTTCACTACAACCTGGCTCTCCTTAAATAAGGGGAACGCACTCATCTTTAGATGAGGCCGGGCTGCCTCCCATATGTAATTTCGGGAAGTAAAGACAACACGCGCCCCTCCTTCGATCGCAGCGCGGACCGTGCCGAGCTCGGCATTCCACCTACTCATTCGATCGACATCGAAGTGGTTGGGCCCGAAGGCATCGTCAACCCACAGCAGCTGCTTTTCACCAGGATGCCAAAGATGCAACTGGTCCGGAGCGTTGATCTTCACAGCACCGATGCACCCGTCATCGAGTGCCCCAAGAGCAAGAATTGCTGCAATCGTCGATTTCCCCGAGGCCGGATCACCAAGCAGCATTACAAACCCGTGCTCTTGAAGAGCTTTAACTGCGTCCCGATAGGCATCGGTCGGCACAAAGCAGCTCAAGTCAGACCCCATGCTGTCAAGAATCGACTTTGCCTGTTTGTAAGCATGGCCAGTGATTATATGAGAAAGGTCGCCAACTCCGTAGATCCGAGGCACTAGCATGCGCAGTCGTACGCTCTCATTAAGTTACTGCTCAATCCACGATCCACCAAAGACTTGGCACCGTTTTACACCAACTCCCTCAAATGCAGCACAGATCTCCTTGTCCGCCTCACCCGACACACCGGCATTGGTGAGGATCACATAATCCTCAGCGAGCCCTTCCTTGACGAGTCGCTCAGCCTTTGGGAGTTCATTTCTCACGTTAGCCAGCGTCAGGTTAGCGCCCGGCTTAGCCGTGAACTTGCACTGGATCGTCGATTTCACAGGCTGGCCATTATCGCCAGCCCACACCCCCAAAAATGCGCCGTCGCGACCTCCATCGTTGGATCCCAGGAAAGTCTGGACTGGTCGGCCCAGGATCTCCGCCGCGACTGCGACAGCCAAATCTTGAAATGCCTTCCAGCCAATTCTAGTTAGATCGAACGTCGTCAAATGGCGCCTCAAATATCTGTAAAACTGATGATCTTTCAAAGATTTTCACAAAGATATCCGCGGGACGCGCTAATCCCTGCCGGCGACCTTACTGCGGCAGCACCCATCACTGGCAAAGCCAAAAGAGGAGCAGGGCACGGCACGACTACGAAGCCCTTCCACAGTGGCATCACAATTCGCCAGCATGACCTCGAGCTCGGCGTGCGCGCCGGCAGCCGAGCCTCGCTTGCGTCTGACTGAGCTGCCCAACAATATCCTGATGTTGGGCAGCTCGCACGGACTCTTTACTGGATTGATCTTGCGACCCTTGGACAGCATATGCACCCGTTGGACTACGGTCGACAGCTACAGCGTCCAACATTGCCCAGTCAATCGGCGGCAAAAGTTCGCTGTGCGAGCATGACGCCCGCTGTCCAACAAAGTGGGGCGGCTGACGGGCCAACTAAACATGTATCCACGGCCAATTGGCAAATCAACAATTTAGCAATTCAAACTCATATTGCGAAACAGTATGAACGTGCAACCTCATTCAACTAGGTTTGTACTTTATTCGGAAACCCAAACTATTTTTGTACTTCCGACCTGATTTTTGTTGTCGATTGCCAGCACAGACTGATGGTAGTAGTGTCGTGCTCTGCACGGCGGCCGCCGAAGTTGTGTTTCCTGTTTTGCTCCATGGTGAGTCCGTCGCCCCGTACTTCATTGTTAGTAGTAACCCTTGCCAGAGCTCTTCCTGGACTGGAGCTATTGATATGAGCTTGGCGACACGAGCGCGAAGACAAAAGCTGGGCGTGCGGCAGGCACGCACCAGCAACTCTGCCAACCTGTGGAATCTCAAGTCGCCCTTGGCAGATCGTGCAGTAACGCTAAGTGGCGATATGCGCATGCTCCTTTTTTATCAATGCGAAGGCGATCCAGCGGTTCTAAGCGCCCAGTACGCCGGTGCTGCCTTGGACCTTTCCGACACTGGTACGGAGGCGGTCGCTGATGCCTTGGTTGTCCTCCAGGATGGATCAACACAGGCGCGAGTACTGGATGACGGCTCCACCAAGGCGCTGGCGAACATCACTGCACTGCGGAGCTCATGTGGTTGTTCAGCAATCTCAGTTTCGGCTGGAGATCTGTTGGCGACTTCGTTGCGCATCAGGAACTGGAGGGCGGCAATCGCGGCCTATGATCGCTGCGCGGATATGGACCTGACGTCAATAGTCGGCGAGGTAGAAACGTATGTTCGCTTACGCGCCACGACGAGCATTGGCGCGCTTGTGCGCGATCTAAACCCGCAGCATCCTTCGCTAGTGCTTGGGGCGGCGATCTACGCGCTCCGCAGGCGTCTAATTACGTCCAATATGGACAGCGCGCCCTGGTGCATGCACACCCGACTCGCGAGGCTTCCCAATGGCGACCGTCATTAGGTACAACCGTCGCACTCTTCCCGCCGAGCTAGCCGATACGACCACCTGGCCGCACTTCGATGTGAGTGCGTTAGCTCCGGAGGAACTGACGGTGTGGCAGCGCAGGCGTGACGCGGTGGGCTCCTATCTCGGCGGTGCCGCAGTATCTGAGATTGAGTCCCGGTATGGGTATCAATGCCATCAGATTGTTCTCTACCTGAACCGCTGCGTACGCCTAATGGATGACGGCGCTGTTGCTGGCTGGATCGGACTGGTAAAGGGCATTCGAACTAAGCCGCCAACCCGTAGCAGCCCTCTGAAATCAATGCCGCAGTTGTCGCGCGGTGGCTACACAGGGGCCCTAGAACATCTCTTATCCTCATATCCAGCGGTTAGAGCTGCGTTGGAAAAGTACCTCGCGACTGGCGTCGATCCATGGGGAACCGATCAAGGGAGGGTGACCCAGCGCGGTGCTCACCAGGTCTTCTTGAAGCTCTGTGAGGAGGTAGGAGTAGGGACATCGGATTGGCCATTCTGCGTCGAGCGTACGGGCAGGAATAGTGTGGGTCGGTACGTAAAATCCTTCTTTGAGAACAATCATCAGAGAGTTGCGCTACTGCAATTTGGCGAGGCCAGCAGAGATCGCTCCAAGCGAGGAAAGTCACCGCTCGAAAAGATCGAGGCCAAGGCGCCCCTGGAGATAGTAGAGGCTGACGAACACGAGGCCCACATCATTTTTTCGATCGGCATAGATACTCCGAAAGGTATCAAGTACGTTCCCTGCAAGCGGCTGACTCTTATTGTCATCGTAGATAGGTTTACAAGCTGCATCCTTGCGTGGGACTTCGTAGTCAGGCGCCAGATTGCTAGCACGGACTTCCTCGAGTGCATGGATAAGGCTATCGACGGCCAGTGCCTTTCGTCAGATGTCAGGACGGCAATGCGCATGTGTCTAAGTCCTGGGGCGGACGAAGCTGACGCCTTTAGAGTAGGCTTTGACAGTCTTTTCATTGACAACGCCCTGCCACACCTGTCGGATTCGGTATGCGATAAGCTCCGCCGGCATGCAGGCGCATCAGTCAGCTTTGGCGCAGTGCGTCGCCCGGAACGCCGCTCCTTGGTTGAGCACGTCTTCAGCTGGATGGCCGGAGAGGTCTTTCACTGCTCCCGCGCGACCACTGGAAACAACCCCGTTGATACACGGCGAGTCAAACCGGAATACCACGCGGTCAACAAGAAGGTGACGTTTAGCGGGCTGGCGGAGGCGATGGAGCGGGCCGTAAGGCGCTGGAACAACAGGTCAACAGAGGCCAATTATGGATGTAGCCCCAACAGCCAGATGCTGGACTACTACTCAAAGACTGATGGAGTGATATCACCGGTCTGCCCGCCACGCCCAATCTCGATGCCCATGCGGACAGTGATAACGCTCCCCACCGTGCACGGAAGCCAAAAGAGGGGCAGGGCACCTGGCATCGAGTACGCGTGGGTGGAGTACTCGTCTCCAAAGCTTGCCGCCCGATGGGACCTCGTAGGGCAGAAAGTCAGAATACACGTTGATCCGTACGACGTATCCGTGGTTCACGCCTATTCCGTTGACGGCGCGGACCTGGGTCACTTGACACCCACGTCCTCTCGTTGGAGACATCCGCATTCGCTAGAGATGCGTCGACTTCTGAAACAGAAGATCAAATACGCTCACGATCAGATGGACCAAGACCCGATCAAAGATGCCCTCTTAGACTTGGAGCAGGACGCTCTTCAGGCTAACGAGAAGTCACCCAAGATCACATTGGCTGCATCAATTGTTGCCGAAGAACAGCGTAAAGGGTACAGCTCAAGTGCCATGTCGGCTGGCAGGCAACCATCGGTTAGGCCATCCACAAAGCAGCTCGCGGAACGAATCCGAAAGCCACTCAATATTGACTTCAGCGTGGTTGGAAAAGAGTGAGGCTTCGATGAACACATATGACACGACAGCCGCCATCTATGCCACTTATGCCGACCTCCTTTCCGGCCACCCACTTCTGCGGGCCAACGCAGTACTTGCAACGCCCCCGGTAAGAGAAGCGGCAGCACTTGTCTTCGATAAGGCATTGCGTGCGAGATCATCGGTTGCCTTCTGGGCACACCCACTCTCTGGAAAATCCTCGTGCATAACGGCGCTGCGCAAGCTGGCACCAATGCAGTTTCCAGGCTGTGGATTCATTGTTTACGAGCCATCCTCAAAGGAAGTCCCAGCCGAGGGAGCGTTGATCGAGGACCTGCTCTCTGAGATTGGATATGAGTCACGCATCGAGAGATCCCTGACGGGCAAGCGAAGTCAGCTGGAAAGGGCGCTCTATTCCTTAGCAATTGCGGGGCGACATCTCTTCTTCGTAATCGATGAGGCGCAGAACCTGCATTCCAAGGAGCTAGGCTGGCTCAAGCGCTTGGTCAACTGGCTCACTGTGCGCGACATCAAGGTCACAGTTGTGCTGTTCGGTCAGAGTCAGTTGCGCGACATGCATGACCGTCTTAGAGTCCAGATGCCGGACCTTACCGCGAGGTTCATGTCTCGGCTCAATGAGTTTAGAAGTCTGCAGGATGCGGCAGATCTTAGGGTTTGCCTACACTGTTGTGACGAGGAGACGGAGTATCCAGCTGGATCTGGATGGTCCTACACGCAGTACCTATGGCCGCGCGCCTTCAAGCACGGATTTCGATTGTCGAACTGTGCAAGTGACCTATTCGAAGCCTTTCGTGCGCACTCTGGCGGAGTCATCGACAGAGAAGGTGTCAGCATGCAGTGGGTAGCCGAGGCGCTGATGCTAGTCGGGCTGGAGGCGGAAACCGGAGACGCGGATGACTTTTCTCTTTCCCGCCCGGCGTGGGAGAAGGCAATCGTTGACTCCGACTACCGCACGCGCGTCCCGCCTATCATCGCCTCCGCCGCTAGGCGCGGGCGGTCTGAGCGGCGAGTTTAGATATGATTGCATGGAGCCCATCCTTCATTGATAGGCACTGCTCGTCGTGGTCTATTATTCAAGCAGTCGAGTGGTTCAACTGCTCCCGCGCCACTTGGTTGCCGACGCAGCGTTCGTGGCGATTCAACCTGATAGGTAGAGCGGTTCTTCTGCCGGACGCACGCGTTGGTGATTCAGGAGCTGACCAGTCCGAGCTCATCCACGTCTCCGATCTGCTATCCGAGAAGCACAGATGGCTACATTCTGAAGATCTGCGCTATTGCCCTGTCTGTATTCGCTGTGGAATGCACTACCGGTATCAGCAGGACTATCGATTTCGATCTTGCATCGTTCACCTCAAGCGGCTCCGTACCGGTTGCCCGACTTGTGGGGGCAGCCTTGATACTAAGGGACAGTCCTCCCAAGGCTTCGTCTGTGCCCACTGCGGTGCAATCATGCTCGGCGCGGACACCTTTGAGCCCCGTGCGCGAGCCCGCACGGCCTGGGACACGTTCATCCTCGATGAGCTGGAGTCATGGCAACTGGAGGCGGAAGAGCTGAACAAGGGGTACCAGCGGCCAGGGACGGGCAATGCGGTCGACCTATGGAGCGGTCTGTCGAAGAATGTGCATGCCGGCCTGTACTGGCATGCGCTGCGACTGAACCCCAACCTTCGCGTCGGCGCCGCGTTGGTGCCAGCACCGAGTAGCTTTCGATTACTCCCAACATCCTCTCTATCAAGACCATTGAACTGCTGTATGGGGCATTCAATGGCCGAGCAGGTTGTCCGTCCCTACATCATGCTGCTGAGGGACGTATCCCGCCACCTTCGACGAACCGTCCTGCGCGGCCACGGCTTTTGCGCTAGATACGCCGCCGTGACGATTGGGGCGCTGGGGCGTGGGTTGAACCCGGAGGTGCGCATCCAGCCAGATCTGTGCTGTCTTGGGCAAGGCTTTGCGCTCTGGCAGCTGCAATGGAAGCGCTCGCTAAAGGAAATGCCGGAGTACCTGCGTCTCGGCCAACCAGGAGAGAGAAATGCAGAGATCAGGCTTCCTAGCCTCGGCGCGGCCCAGCTGAACTTTGTTAGCTCATTTGAACACTGGGTTGAGGCCATGGCGGAGATTCGGGAAGAGTTCAGTGGCACCGGAAAGCTGGCACTCATCGACGGTGTCGGCGCACCCCCGCATTGGGCCTTGATGCAGCCAGGCGCCTTCTACACCTGCCCGATACACTTTCGCCATCCTGATCTTAGGGCACTCAGCCACTGCGATCATGGCGCTGTTCTGCGGCAGCAAATTGAGTCGCACCGCGCCATAATGCGCAGGATCCACCGGCTCAGCTAGGTGGCCACGGCTGACAGGCAGGGCACACACGGCGACATCCGCCAGCACCTACGAGGCGAGCAAAGCAAATGCCTCGTCTAGTTCATCTTACTGCGTACTCCATTCCAGCTTAGTCCTCTACTACCCAAGTGGTCGCCCAGCTACGCCTGCAGAACGCTGGGGCTCTTGTAGGCGCGCAACCGCGCCGGCAAGGACAGCGCCCCGCGATTAGGGCGCGTTATCGGGGGTAGGGCAGGAGACCGCTTCTGGCCGGAAGCGGACACTCCATACGCGCTCATCAGTTGGGCGGGTTCCCTTGGACAGCATTCCCTCCAACTAGGTCACAGGATCGGAGGGCACGATCCCAGCCGCTTCGTTGATCTGCGCACCAACCGTCCTCAGACCACGTTGCAGAGCCTCATTGAAGTCAACGTGACCCGTCGAAGCATGGCGATCCGAGATCTCAGGCAGCATCTGCGCCCACAGAAGCGACATTGCTCCTGCGGCTGGGTGTGCGGCAATTGCCGCCCGGAGGCCGTACTCAAGTGCCTTGATGTACCCTAGGTGGGCGGCAAGTTCTGCTTCAACGCCGGCATGGGTGCTGGTGACGCAGGGTGTGTCCATGTGAGCCTCCATCGACAGTGAGTGGAATAACGGCAATAGTAGGTTGGCCCCATATGGACCCGAGCTTTGAGCATCCTCAATGTTCTGCTACGCGCTGACCAGCTTCTTGTTGCGGTCGACACTTTGGCTAAGGACGCGCTCACCGGGGCGCCCTCAGCGGGGGCAAAGCTGCTACTGATCCCCCAGCACAACCTGGTTCTGGCGACTCGGGGGAGCGCGCAGTTCTTCCTCCGAATCTATGAGCTGGCGTTGCAGGCTAGCTTCCGTGCGGACTTCACCATGGAGCAGCTTGGCAGAGAGCTGGGGCTGGTCGTTGACAAGCTGTGGCCGGCCTACGAAAAGGCCGCCCGTGAAGCAGGGATGGCTGCAGAGGCGATAGGAACTGAGCTCGTCCTAGGCGGATGGTCCTCCCAGGCGGGTCGTATGGTGGCCACCGCATATGCCAAAAGCGTCAGCGGGGAGCCCACGCGAGTGCAACCTTTGGTTGGTGGTCTGGCTTCGCCGGGAGATCCGTTGCGGGGTAGGAAGGACAGCTTTGATCCGGAAAATGTACTGGAGGCGGGTCGCCTTCAGGCTGAGTGGTTGAACAGGAAGAGCGGGCGGCAGGTTGCAGGAGGCAGGCTCTTGGTCGCAGCGCTTCGCCAGGGGCACGCGTCCATCCAAGACCTCGGTGGCGTTTGAATTAGTAGCCCGGATTCTTGGCTGCGTGCTTTTTCAGGCGACGGCTACGGCCCCTTAGTTTTGCGTATTCAGGTAGCTGGCTGTCACGTACGGGCAACGCTGGCCTTCGTATGCTTGAAGTCTATTCAATCCAGGTCGGGCCATGCCTATTCGCGCGGTGGCATATGTCAGTGAGGCGCCCGATACCGATCCCCGCAAGGTCGATCAGATAGTCGCGGACGCCGCTGCCTTCAACCTGCAGGCCGGCGTAACCGGGGTGCTTCTGTTTGATGGCGCCAGGTTCTTGCAGTACATCGAAGGTCCGGAGGATGGGCTTGGGATAGCGCTGCAGCGCGTGTATGGGGCGACATCTCACGAGAACGTGATCGAACTTAACCGGGGGAGAGTGGGACGTCGCCAGTTCCCTTTCTGGTCGATGCACTGTATCCGTGTAGATCAAATGGCGTTAGGAAAGGTCGCGATCTCGGACTGGACGGGTTTCGCTCGGGCTGGCGAGAACCTGCATGGAAGGATCTCGGCCGTGGATCACCTCTCGATCATCGTGTCTCCGCATTTGACGGTCTGACGGCGTCGCAAGCCGTGCGACGCGCAAACGTAAGCTGATCGGCATGCTTCCTTCTATTGGCTACCAAGGCTTCCGCACCTCTCCCATCCCATCCGGGTGGGTGCAGATGGGCGAGCGTTGGGCACTGTGGTGGAACGGGCGCGAGGTGGCCAGTGTCACCCCGGCCAGCAAGGGTGCTTACCGTCTCCATCTGAACGCCCTGAAGATGTGGCAGACCAAGAACGCCCCAGTCGCCAGCATCCTCCAGGGCAAGCGCTTCGCCGAGCGTTGGTGCGCCGTCAGGCTGTACCCGGGCCTGCCGTTGAGAGAGGCCGTGGCCCGCCTGACAGATAGCACATCGATCGAGCCGCGAGAGCCGCTCCCGGGCCTGCGCCCCACTCGTGAGCAACGGCAGCAAGCCCAGCGCCTAGACGCAGCAGCGGCGGCTGCATCTGCGCGGGTGATGGACGCGCTGGGGTCGCAGCGACCTCTCATAAGGAAGGAACCACGGCACACGTCCTAACCCAGCCGAAAGTAGCTATTGGGATCGAATGGTGATCTGGAAGCCTTCTGTAGGCAGGACGGATGTCCGCTTCTGGCCGGAAGCGGACATCTGCGGGGCCAAGGGATTAGGGATGTTTATCGAGGCTAGGGGGTGGCTCCTTCCTTCACAGAGGCTGATTCTGTCCGGAGCCCAGCTGCCCCGGTAACTCCTAAGCTGGCCCAATGACTCTGGGACTCGCGGACAGGTGTACACACCGGAAGGCGCAATAGCCTAGGGACTGCGCAGCTGATAAGTGCGTGCCGATTGAGCCCGCCGCGGACAGGCTAAGGCGGCAAAGGCGACACGAGCCCTTGCTCGGGAGGCCGCCGCAGCGCGATCATTGTTGGCGCTGGGGGATCCGGGAGGGTGGAAATTGGGGAGCCCAACCAAGCTGCGCTTCATGCTCACGAGGTCTACTACTGCTCACTTGTCTACTGCTCGGCGGCGCGCTGAACCACGCGCCCGGCTGCAATACCAGCTCGTCATGAAGGTTGTAGGCCACACTTGAACGCGACGCCTCGATGACGCACAGTTGATACCACTCAAACTTGGACTGGAAGTTGAGCGTGCTGGGTCTACCGACAGGGCGGATCGATTAGCATTCACCGAGGGAACTATGCCATTTACGCTTACCCGGACGGTCCTCGGCATTTTGGTGCCAGGCCTGATCGCAATCACCCCTTGGTTGCTCGCGCTCGTCCAGCACACTAAGGCAACTCTTGGCTTCGACTCAAACTCCACCCTCGGGCATGCCCTGATCTTCTCTGCCGCAATCGTAGCCGGTACGTTTTTCGAGGCGCAAGGGACGAAGCTTGAGGTCAAGTGGGACAACAGCAAGGAGGAGGCGCATCAGGTTTCGGAGAACTGGTATACCTATCTATCCCAAGTCCTAGATAAGGAGCCGGTTGGGTATCGCTACATGAGTAGGCTCGCCACGACGCTCTACTTTGAGCTCGCCATGATGTGGGCTGCGCCGGCCTTTCTGCTCGGAGCGACGATTCTTGCGTCACTCCGATTTCCGGAAGCCTCGGTCATCCTAGGAATTGTAGGACTTGCCGCCGCCGTGGGGGTTGGATTCTATTTCCATAGTCAGGCGAATTGCACCCACGACGTGATCTGTTCTACCCGAAAAGAACTCGTATCGCGCCTTTCAAATAAGGACTAACCACAGTCAGCGGAGCAGGCCAGTCTAGGCCTACAAGCAGTCCTACAGCTGCCCCAGGGTAAGGCTGTGACGTCGCGGCCCAGTGCGCCAGCGCTGCTTGTCAGGGGCAGCGAATCTCGCTTCACATTCTTTCGTCAGCCAAATGGACTTAGCAAATGGCGTCTCAAGCACTACAGAGCTTCAACCATGTAATTCAGGATGCCGTAGATCTGCTTGCACATTTTGACACTATAAATTCGCAGCCACCACCCGACAGTGCTGAGGTGCTGAAGCGCGCAAGCCTAGTTATGGCCCTCGCGGCACTTGAGACCTACATAGAAGATCGCATCAGTGAGGCCGTGGGGCAGGTCGTGGGAAGGGACGGCTCTGGCGGAAGGATTCAGGAATTTTATCTCGACTCGCTCCAGAACGATTTAAGGTACTTCCACACTCCGACACCCGACCGTGTCGGGCGACTCTTTGAGAAGTACTTGCGGATAAATGTATTCGAAGGGTGGGCCTGGAACAACTACGATCAGGTCCGTGCTAAAAAACACCTAAGCGCGATTGCCAAAAAGCGTGGAGATATTGCGCATCGTTCGCTCCGACCTGTGGGCGGACAAGCATCGGCACACGCAGTCACCCGAGAAGATCTTAGGAAGCACATCCGCTTCATTCAAGACCTGGCGGCTGCAACCGATAGGTACATTGAAGCTAACCTCTGAAGGCTCAAGATTAGGAAGATTTATCGGGGGTAGGGGGGCGTTGACTTGGGGCCCAAACGCGGCCATCGTCGACAGGAAGGAGAGCGATTCCGCCCACTCGATTAGTGGCGGCCGGGATTCTGCGACACGCGGGGTCCGTTAGAAACTCGGAGAAGTGAAGGGCGGGCGTCCTTCATACAGCTAGGCTCGAACAGAAGACTCGCATCCCGGTGGCAAATGTCGCACTTGATAGATCAGGCACGTCAACGGGGAGCGACCACCCGCGTGGCGTAGCGCCGTCGCTTACATGCGAGGCGGACTTCATGTAAAGATAGGGCTGATGTCGGCGTCAGAAAGATGGTTTTCTGAGGTACACCATCACAGTAGGATTCTTCATAAATATCGCATTGAAGTAATGCACTCAGCTGACCGCAGGGGGGTCACCTTGATCAGGCCGCTTCGGAAGAGATCGCGTGAGGGCATACTCTATACTCGCTTCCCCGATATTCAAACTCAGCTCGATACGCTCGATCAGCTTCCCTCGCAGGAGCTGATCGAGCGGTGTCGAGTTCCGGAGAAGGAAGCGGGGGCTGTTCCGGTCGAGTGCGTGCTCGCCTTCGTGCGCCGGGAGTGGGCGGCACAGAATCACGCGCTTTGCGAGCCGCTGCTGGCCGTGCTGTTGGAACGGTTGCGACGCAGGTTGCCGCGAGTACTCAATCTGGATGGGAAGACCGCGTCCCTATCTCGCAGCGACCAGGCCGAGCAGGTCCACGACACGTTCGTCGCGATGCTCATCGGTGAGGCGAACGATTACGACGAGCGGCTCGATTACTACGAAATTTCGTTTTCCCAGAGCATTGCAAAGCTCAGCCTGACCGCGAAGCGGCGGTCGCGTCGTTCAATCGGGCGGCAGGAGGAACTCTATGACGAGGATGAAGGAGAGCTCAGGGCCGAGGTCGAGCTCGCGATCGGTGTGTTTGATCCTTTTAATCCTGATCTGCTCCAAGATGAAATTTACCGGTCGCGCCTCCCAGCAGCAATGGAGAAGCTGAAGCCCTTGGAAAAGAGGATTGTTGAGATGTGGCGAAACGACGTTCCGATTGACTCGAAAGATCCGAGCATCACCACCATGACGCGCATAACGGGGCGCTCAGAGAAGGGAATTCGGAACATACGCGACCGTGCCTTTGCGAAGCTCAGGGGTCTATTGAGCCCGGAGGGGGAGGTATGACCAGGCCTGAGGCTACCCTCGAAGACGTGCTTGACGCTTTCTCGATGGAAACGGAGATGGGTTCCGCAACACTTCAGCGTTATCTGAACGATTACCCACAGTTCTCCGATGAGCTGATCGATCTCTCCAATGAGATCTACCAGTTTTCGAATGTGGAACAAGGCGAGCTTCCAAGCACCGATAGGGAGCGGATTGACGCAGTGCTCGCCCAGTTCAGAAGCGCGGCGTCCCGTTCGTCACGGCCCGCTTTGGAGCGCTTGTCGCCTGCCCGTCAGCGAGAACTCTCCCAAGCTCTGGGGGTGCCGCGCCAAGTAATATTTGCATTTGTCGAGCGAGGCGTGATCGCGAGCTCTGTGCCAGGGCGGTTCCTCACACGCATGGCCGAAGCTCTTCAGTCGACTGTGTCCGATCTTCGCACCTACCTGTCCCAAGAGCCTCAGCGTGCGGTGCGCTACGCCAAGGCCGACGACAAGCCGCTCGATCCGGGGCAGGTGCCTTTCGAGCAGCTCCTACGCGACGCGGGACTCTCAGAGGCGCAGGCGGCGGAATTTCTTAAGGAAGAGCTGTGAGATGGATGGGATCGAGCTTGGTCGGCGCGAGGCTGCGCGTCTCCATGCGGAGCTTACCTCCTCCGGAGTTGATCCGTGGAATCTGCGTGAGCTTGTTCATGCGTGCGCGGCACGAAAGATGCTTGATATCGAGGCGGCAGCGAAGGGGGCGGCGACCCTGGGTGGGGCGCGGGCTGCCCTTATCCCAGGTGCGGACCTGATTGTTCACGAGCCGTGCGATACGGATTTCGATTTCGCGTTTTTGATTGCCCATGAGCTTGGACATGCCGAGCTTGGAGACGACCGCCCCGAGGACGAGCCGGCGATATTTGACGCCCTGCGCCCAGTGGAGCCAGCCGCGATTGGACTTGATCGGGTCGTTGACTACGGTCGTCGGCAGCGCCGGGAAGTGCAGATGGACCTGTTCGCGCGCGAGCTGCTCCTGCCGCGCCCCTGGGTGCGGACGCTGCACATTGACCAACGACTCACCGCGAGCGACATTGCCGATCGGATCGGCGCGCCTTTCGAGGTGGTTGCGCAGCAGCTTTTGGATGCCTTACTACTCCCGGCCGTGCCGGAGGAGGTGGCAGACGATCCAGGTGAGCGTCCACTCAACGCGGATCAACGGGCGGCGGCGGAGCATGAAGAGGGCCCGTATCTACTGGAAGCAGGACCCGGAACTGGTAAAACGCGAACGCTCGTGGGGCGAATTGAGCACCTTCTGCACAAGGGCGTGGATCCGCGACGCATTCTGGTCCTGACCTTCTCGAACAAGGCAGCTGGTGAGCTTTCGACGCGAATCGCTCGGCTCGATGCGCAAGCAGCTGCCGCCATCTGGATCGGCACCTTTCACGCATTCGGGCTCGACCTGGTCCGCCGTTTCCACCGTGAGATGGGGCTGCCATCTGATCCTCGCTTACTCGACCGCACCGAAGGTGTGGAAATGGTCGAGAACGAAGTGCCGAGACTCGGCCTCGTGCACTACCGAAATCTGGTAGATCCGACTGATCTCATTGCAGATATTCTTTCGGCAATTTCACGCGCGAAGGATGAAGCGGTCGACGCAGACCGCTATCGAGTGCTCGCTGATGCGATGCAGGCATCGGCACGCGGAGATCAAATGAGGGCCCAAGCCGCTGAGAAAGCGGTCGAAGTTGCGAAAGTCTACGAGTTCTACGAGCGCGTGAAGCTGGAAAGGGCAGCAGTGGACTTTGGCGATCTTGTCCTCAGGCCTGTGCAGCTTTTGGAAGAAAACAAGGCCGTCAGAGACACCCTCCAGGGAGCCTATGACCACATCTTGGTGGATGAGTACCAAGACGTAAATCGAAGCAGCGTGCGACTCCTCACCGCGCTATCGGGTGAGAGAGGGAACGTGTGGGCGGTCGGGGATGCTCGTCAGTCGATCTATCGCTTCAGAGGTGCCTCTTCCTATAACCTCGATCGCTTTGGCGCTGAGGATTTCCCCGGGGGCAAGCGCGGACGCCTCAGTGAGAACTATCGGTCTTTTGGCACGCTTGTCACGGCAGCCTCAACGTTCGCAGCCGATATGATTGCCGCGCCTGACGGCGCTCGGCTTGTGCCGACGCGAGGGGAAGGCGCACATTGTCCGCAGATGCGCCGGGTTGAGACTGGCCCACAGGAGCCTGTTGCGATCGTCGACGCCATCAAGGAGATGAAGGCTGCGGGATACGCGTATCGAGACCAGGTGGTGCTCTGCACAGGAAATGAGAAGCTCGCCAGTCATGGCTGGGCTTTGGAACAGCTGGGCATTCCTGTCCTCTTTCTCGGGAGCTTGTTCGAACGCAGTGAAGTCAAGGACATGCTGTCGCTTGTTTCTTTGCTCGTTGATCGCCGGGCGATGGGGCTGCTTAGGCTAGGCTGCCTGCCGCAATTCTCGATGTCGCTGGCCGACGTGGCTCGGGTTATTCGGCATGCGCGTGAAAGCGACTGGGCGCCGGGTCAGTGGCGGGCTGCAGCCGCCGATGTTCCGGACATGAGCGATCATGGGCGCGCTGCGCTAACCGCAGTGGCAGTGGCGCTAGACGGGTTTGATGCAGATTCTGACCCTTGGCGTGTGATCGCGGCCGTGCTGTTGGACCGAACGCGCTTGGCTGCCGAGCTCAATCAATCGGTTGCCATCGAAGATCGCGCGAAAGGGATTGGCATCTGGCAGCTTATGAATTTCATCCGCGTGCAGCCGCGGGGGCAGGGACTCCCGATCACGCGCGCGCTCGAGCGAATCCGTCGACTGGTGAGGCTCGGGGACGATCGAGACCTTCGGCAGCTGCCTGCTGCTGCGCGACATCTCGACGCCGTTCGAATCATGACAATCCATGGCGCCAAGGGACTTGAATTTCCTGTTGTGCACCTGCCTGGCATGAATGTATCGACGCTTCCTCGCGCGTTTCAGACACCGAGGTGCGTGCCGCCCGAAGGCATGGTAGAAGGGTGCCGCGGTAGCGCAGATGATGAGCCGCGTAGAGAGCATGAAAAGGAACAGGAGTGCTTGTTCTATGTGGCAATCACCCGCGCCCGGGATCGGCTGTTCTTCTACGCTGCTTCAGTCAACGC
Organism: Stenotrophomonas sp. S41; assembly: GCF_016624625.1. Taxonomy (NCBI): domain Bacteria; kingdom Pseudomonadati; phylum Pseudomonadota; class Gammaproteobacteria; order Lysobacterales; family Lysobacteraceae; genus Stenotrophomonas; species Stenotrophomonas sp. S41. The sequence continues at coordinate 24,635 of NZ_JACVTV010000020.1, forward strand.
AGCTGGTAGCAGGCGGGGCTTGTCATCATATATTGAGCGGATAGCGAGCACGATCAATAGTCTGCAAATCACCCCATCAGGCCCTGCGCCTAAGAGCGCGACCGAAGATCCTGTGGACATGGTTTACGCCGCAGGGATGACGGTAGCAGATTCCGACATCGGTCTATATGGCCGCTGTCCGCGACGATACTTCTATATGCGGCTTCTCCAGATTGGCGGGAAGCGCGTGCAAACCCCTTTTTTGCAGATGCACGATGCAGTGCGCAATGCTGTTCAGGCTTGCGCTGAAAGCGGGCAAGAGGGAAGTGAGTTCATCGCCGAGCAGATTGCTTCATCATTTGCGATATCCGGGCTGGGAAACCACGGCTACGCAGTTGATTACCACGGCCTCGCCCAGGGAATGGTCGAGTTCTTCGTCGCCAGTCGCACGGGGCATGCCGCCCAGCCTTCGGTCACCCTGTCGCTTGACTTGAATGGGGAGCACATTGTTATCACCCCGGATGAGATCCTGGCCTCGCCTGATGGGCAGCAGCTCTATCGCCGCGTGCGCACGGGGCATGCACGCAAGGACGATGAAAAAGACCCTGCTCACTTGGCCTTCGTCCTTGCAGTCAAGGCGGCGGCGCCAAGCGCAAGGGTGGAAGTCATCTCGCTCGCCGACCAGACGGTGGTCCCGATCGAGCCGACGCCCCGGCAGCTCACCAATGCCCGCGACAGGGTGGCCAAGACGCTTCAAAACGTCCGCTCGGGCGAGTTCGATGCGAGGCCATCGACCTTTACCTGCCCGAGCTGTCCCGCCTTCTTCGTCTGCGGTGAGGTGCCACCTGGACCGCTCACGATCGATTGCTGAAAAAAGTTACCGGTCAGGCGCTCGTCGAGCGATGCCTAGGTAGGCAGGGACAGATCGTCCCGCCGCAACCTAGAGGCAGCGCAACTATGAAACAACCTGATCTCATTGACTGCGACGACGTCGGCGAGGCCATCCGGGACGGGCGCGCACTTCGCCCCGCGCGTGCATATCGGATCCGTTTCGCCCAGGACGACCTGAATTTCCGAGTGATCGAAGTGTCCGACCCCATTCCGCTGGGGCGGCAGATCCTGACGGCAGCCGGGCTCAACGCGCAGCGCGACTACTCGTTGTTCGCCATCTTGGATGGGGGCGACTTCGAAGATGTGCGGCTGGACGAAACCTTTGATCTGCGCGGACAGGGGGCCGAGCGCTTCGTTGCCTTCCAGACCGATCGCGAGTTCAAGCTGATGGTCAACGGCAGCCAGCTGCAATGGGGCAAGCCGGTCATTTCGGGCGCAGTGCTCTACGGATTGGCCTCGCCGTCTGAAGAGGAGGCCGTCTTCTTGGTCGTGGCCGGCGGGACCGATCGGGAAATCGAGCGCACGGAGCTGGTCGATCTGGCTGCGCCGGGCGTTGAGCGCTTTATCACCGCTCCGCGCCTTCCGCGCACCTACCAGATCATCGTGAACGGACGCGAGATCGAGGTCTCGCGCAAGCGGCAGACCTTCAACGATCTCGTTGCGCTGGCTTATCCGGGCACAGCTGCGGCACCCAACACCGTCTACTCGATCACCTACAGCCGCGCGGCTTCGACACCGCACAGTGGCGAGCTCGGGCAGGGCGGCTTCATCGACGTCAAAAACGGGACGCGCGCCAATGTCACCTGCACTGTTCAGTCTTAACGACGATCTGCGGCAGCTGCGTGAGGCGGGCTATTCGGTTCGTCGCGTGGGGGGCTTACTGGTCATGCAGGAAGTTCCGTACGTTGATGCAGCTCGCAAGGTCAAGCGTGGCACGATCATCTCGGACCTATGCCTATCGGGTGATCGCACGCAGAAACCTGAGCCGCACACCGTCCATTTCGATGGGGAATTTCCATGCGACGCGCTGGGCGTGCCGATCTCGGCGATCAGTGCGGGCTCTGCAGATGCCGATCTCGGGTATGGTCTGCGCTCGCGACATCTCTTTTCATCCAAACCTGGGCCGCAGGGCTACTCGAACTACTTCGAAAAGATGTCGACCTACGCCTCGATCCTCGCGGGACCTGCCGCGGTGCTAGACCCGACCGCGACGCCACGCGTGTATCGGGAGCCGGATCCAGAGGAGGAAAGCGTCTTCAACTACGTCGAGACCGCTTCTGACCGGGTCGGGATTGGGCATCTGACGGCACGTTTCAAGGGCCAGCGCATTGCAATCGTAGGCGTGGGCGGCACCGGTGCGTATGTGCTGGACCAAGTGGCAAAGACGCCTGTCGATGAGATCCGCATCATCGACGCAGACGATTTTTTGCAGCACAACGCTTTTCGAGCGCCTGGTGCCCCCTCGATTAACAGGTTGCGCGAAGCACCTAAGAAGGTGGACTACTACGCAGGCATCTACTCGAAGATGCATCGGGGCATTGTTCCGCATGCGGTCGCACTCTCGGCTGACACGGACCATCTACTCGATGGCGTGTCCTTCGCATTTCTGTGCATGGATGCAGGTGAAGCGAAGCGCGTGGCCGTCGAGAAGCTAGAGGCGATGGGGGTTTCGTTTATCGACGTCGGGATGGGACTGACCCTCGATGGCGACTCGCTGGGCGGAATTCTGCGTGTATCGACAAGCACGCCCAAAGACCGCGCAACGCTGCGCTCGTGCGTTTCTTTCTCTGGGGGAGGCGCCGACGACGTTTACGCAACCAACATCCAAGTGGCCGACCTTAATATGCTCAATGCTGCATTGGCAGTCATCAAGTGGAAGAAGCTCGTGGACTTTTATCGAGACTTCGAATCAGAAGTGCACTCTACCTACACGACGGATGGCAACCAGCTCGACAACAGGGTGACAGTATGATCCGCCATCATGTCCTCGAGCCGCGATTCGTCGTGGCCATTCCTCAGGTCCTAGAGGCTGGCGCGCTATATGTCTCAATGGAATACGGCACTGTCGTCCACAGCTGCTGCTGCGGCTGCGGGCGGGAGGTTGTGACGCCCTTGACGCCAACGGATTGGAACCTGAGCTTCGATGGCGAGGCGATTTCATTGAAGCCTTCGGTGGGGAACTGGAATCTGCCGTGCCGCTCCCACTACGTGATCTCCCGAAATCGGGTCATCGAGTGTGGAAACTGGAACCAAGAACGCATCGATGCTGAGAGGCGGCGTGATCGGACTGCGAAATCCGCCTACTACCAGAAGACTGGCGCCGGTAGCGCGGATCACACTCAAGGCCAGACGCTAGCTCCGTCTTCGCCTTCAACTAAGGCGCCCCATCCTTCGTGGATGCGAAGGCTCTTGGATCGGCTGGGGAAGATTTGATGCTGGGTTGACTTGGCGCTGCTCCTGCGGCGCAGGTGCCGTTCGAGCAGCGCAACATAAAGGAGCCTCGTTGACGCTGAAGCGGGAGGGCTTGCCGAAACGCTCGAGCCCGGGCTACGTCGCGCGCCTAGTTAGGGATCGTCTTCGGTATAGTTTTCTGAGCCGAAGATTTCTTTAAGTGCATTAGTTCTCAGGACAAACAGGTGGTTGACTCGACTCCAACCACCTACTGCATAAACGGACCGTATGCAATGTCTTTAGTCTTCGAGTAATCGAGCTGCAGGATTCGCCGACGCACCACCGGTTTGAAAGTACCCCACGACACTAGACACCGACCGGTGCTCAGTCAGTTGCATGATCGCCGGTAGGGCTACGCCTTGGCGGCTGGCCTCGGTCACGAACCCGGACCGCAGGCTGTGCCCGCCAAAATCCCCCTCCAACCCGGCCAGGCGGGCCCGCCGCTGCACGATCTCGCCGACCGCGGCCGGGGAAAGGGCAGGGCCCACCCGCTGTTTCCACAGCCGCCGGAAGATCGCCCCCTCGGTGAGACCTGAGACCTCCAGCCAGTCTTGAAGGGCGAGGGCGGCCCGATCAAGCACCGGCTTATCCGGTGTCGACGTGGCCGTGACGCCGGCTTGCTGCGTCTTGCTGTGCTCCAGCCGGTAGATATAGCCCGCCTCGCCAATCCGACGCAGGTCGCGAAGATCGGCGGCGGCGATCTCGCTGCGCCGGCGCCCGCCACTGGCAAAACCGAAGCAGAGTAGGGCGCGATCCCGAATTCCTTCCAGGCTGTCGTCGCAGGTGGCCAACATGGCCTCCAGCTCGGCCAGGGTGATTGCAGTCTTCTTGCGTGGGCGCTCGCCGCGCTTGACCGCGGCCCGCGCCGCGCGACTGAGTACGGTGCGGATTGCCGGCTGCTCGCAGGGATTGGCCACTTGCTTGAGTCGGTGCGCGGTGGACAGCACGGCAACGCGGTGGCGCACGGTGGCCAAGGTCCACGGGCCGACCTTGGCCTTGAGGCCAGCGGCCACCAAGGCCTGGTCGACGGCTGGTGGAAGTTCCCATGCCAACTCGCCATCGATCGAGCGGCGCTGTACGTGATCGACGACGAACTGCAGCACGGTGGCTTCGGATACCGGCAAGGCCAACTCGATGCCGTAGCGCGCCGCATGCCAGCCAGCCCAGTAGCGCAGGGCGCTGGTGTAGCTGCGGGTGGTGTTCTCAGCCGCGGCTTCGGCCAGCAGCTCGCGGACCGCATCGGCAGCCTGTCGGGCCAGCTGTTCGGGCAGGGCTAGGCAGGTGGCCGTCGCGGCGAGCGCGGGAATTGTAGAAATATCTTTCATACTATGTAATGTACGCTACGCTAAGAGGAGCGTACCCTCGATAATCATCACTTATCGGTAGTACAGGCCCGAAACCCGCCGCTTCACTGACCGGAGACCCCCCCATGGCCCGCGGCCTGACCGAACTGGACGTCCATGACGCCCGGCCGGATGTCCCGCCGACCGTGATCGCCCTGGCCCAGCGCTGCTGGACCGCCGCCCTGGAAGGGGCAGGGGAGCATGCCCGTGCCGCCCTCGCAGCGGAGCAGGCCGCACTGGAGGATCACCGCGCACGGCTGGACGCCGAGCACGTGCTCCGTGCGCGCGAACAGCAGCAGCTTCAGGTCGCGCTGGCCCAAGTTGCCGCTACACAGACCAGCATCGAGTTGCTACGCAGCCAGTTGGCCGACGCCGCCGCGCAGGCGGAACAAGCGCGACTCCAGCGTGACGGGGCCTACGCCCGCAACGAGCGCCTGGAGATGCAGCTGACCCAGCTGCGCCAGGATCAAGATGAGCGTCAGCAGGCCCACCACACCGAGCGGCAGGAGGCAGCCCTCCACTTCCGCACCACCGAAGAGCGGCTCAATCAGGAAGTCGATCGCGCCCGCCAAGAGGCACGAACCCTGGAAGATCGCCTGGCCAAACAGGCAACCCAAGCCCGCACCGCGCTGCAGGCGCTCGAAGGCCAGCTCAGCAAGGCGGTCGAAGATCGCGCTGACGCCGTCGCGACCACTGCAGCCGAGCGTGCCCGCGCCGAACAGCTGCAGAACCAGGCCGAATCGCTGAGTGCGCTGGCCGCGTCGGTCGAGCGGGCACTGCAGGCCAAGCCAAACCCCAACGCAGGGACGCCTCGCAGGCGGGCGGCCAAATCAGCGCAAAGCACCCAGAGTAGCGGGCAGGATCGACCGCCGAGGGCACGCCGCCGTTGAGTACACTTGCGGCCAAACGCTACCGCCACGGTGACAGAATGACCGATGCACTCAACCACTTGCGAGCACGCACCGGCGACGCACTCGCCTTAGTGCGCGCCACCCGCCCAGTGCTTACCGAGTTGGATATCAAGGTGGACGAACGCACCGCCACGGCAGTGCCGTTGTTGTTGGCCGCCTTGGATACCGCCGAGGCAATCTATGCGCTGCTGCTGCAGCAACCGGATCAGTACTGGGTGGCAGCACTGGTGATGCAGCGCTCACAGATGGAGTACGTGCTGCGCGCAGCGTTCTTTGCCAAGGCGGCCAGCCAGCGCGAACTGATGGCGTTTAGACGGACCGGTGCCATGCCTAAGCGCGGCCACCGGCCGATCCACTTGACCGCCGTTGCCGAGGAGGCGGGCCAGCACCTTGGGTGGGACACCTCCAAGCTGCTGAGCACCGTGCGTAACCACCAACGCGACCTGTCGGGCTTGGTCCATGGCGGAAAAGAGGTCCTGGCCATCTACACCCAGCACGACGCATGGGGTGACCTGACAGTGGAGTGGGGCGAACTGGCGCACCACGTGGACAACATCGCCGTCTTTACGCAGCTGGCCTTGAGTGTGGCCATGTTGCTGTCCCCGCTGAAACCAGACGCCCTGGACAGGGCCGTTCGCGCCGTCCATGGCCAGGCCATGACCTACTTCAACGCCAACCATGCCGGCGCGCAGACTGCAGCACCCCCCAGCCACTAAGCTCGCCATCCTCACACCTGCCCGCGCCCGAGGGAGCGCAGCCGATGCCCAATACCATCACCGAATGGATCCTGAGCGCGCTCGCCGCAGGCGGCGGCCTTAGCCTCATTGTCTACCAGATCTTCAAGAAATTGGCCGAAGGCTGGCTCGATGAGAAATTCAAGAGCCGCCTACAAGACCTGGCGCATGCGCAGAACAAAGAAATCGAACGCCTGCGCAACGAACTGACCAAGTCATTCGATCGAGCAACCAAGCTGCACCAGCGTGAATTTGAAGTGCTTCCGATGGTCTGGGACGAGGTGCATGAGGCGTTCTGGACGACCGAAACGTTCGTCTCGCCTCTTCAACTTCACCCAGACTTGAATCGGATGCAACATGAACAGCTTCAAGCATTCCTTGAGAAGTGCGAGCTGGATGAGTGGCAGAAGGACGCGATCCGCCTCACGTCGGACAAAACGACACAGTTCCGCACCTACGATTTCTGGCATCAGTTGCATCATGCGAAGCGGGCCCGCCATTCTGCGTTGAACAAGATCAGCCGGCACGCCATCTTTCTTGACCAAACCATGAAGGACGATCTTCTAGCAATACTAGGGCGCATCCACGGGGCGCTGATTGAGCATGAGACCAATCATGAATCACCGATGATCCCTCGCTCAGAGCGAATTGATGACGACATCACCTGGGTCCGAAAGCAGGGGAGGCAGGAGATGGACAACATTGAGGCAAGGATCCGCCGCCGCTTGTGGAGCACCGAGGCTGAGCTGGAACCCAGCGCGTGATCCAATGCTCACGTTTCACGTGGTTTCGCCGCTCTGGCATCGCCTCGGCGAAGCCATGGTTAGACATGCATCATCTGGCGGCTAAAAGTTACACATCCGCCGAGAGGGAGCCGGAGAGAAGTGTCGACAGCAGCCATCGTCACCGTGTCCCGCCATCTCTATGCACAGACCTCCGATGCATGGGGCAAAGTACCAAGTTCGTAGATCAACCTACTTTTGCTGATCAAACGAACGCAACGCAGCATCCCTACCGGATATACCTCTAGGCGAACCAATACATCAGTGCCGAAGTCGATATAAACAGGCTTGCTTGCATTCAACCAGGTGGTATGCGGCCTCATCCAACAGTAGTTGCGATAACCGGCGTCAGCGGCTTCAAACTTCGCGCGCTCATCTGCGAAGAAGTAGACGCGATGCATGTTGCTATTGGGTGATCGCTTTCGATCCTCTGCAATCTCCGAGAGCTTGTGGTACATGCCTTGCGCGGTACCTCGATGTGTCCTGTGCTCGATGGGGAGCCACAAGCAATCCTGCGCCCAGAGCAGTGCAGGATCGGGAAGCAGGTGATGGATGGTGAAGTTTTTCTGGAAATGCCTGCCGTCAATGATCCACACAAGGTTCTGATAAAAATCTTCTCGCGACTGACGCTCAGCATCCGTCATCGCAGAATGCTGCACCTCCACGTAGATGCCACTGGGTGTCTTGACGTCTGCCCGATGAATCTCGCCATTTGGCGCAACGTGATTGATCTCATGGCACTCGACGGACCAATGGGCTTTCCACTCCCGATGCCACTCGGTCTCATTCTCCCACCATGGATCACAGTTGCGCCGCCCAGCATGGGCCCAGTGATGAATGACCTTTTCGCCACATTTGGCAACCATCGCCGCACCACAACTCGGGCACGCCCCCTTTAGACCGGCGCTCGGCAGCGTTCGTACTCCCTGCACCAATGCGATTTCCATCCCTGATCGCCTCTACCTGACTTTGGTTCAGTGTAAGGATCTGCTCAGGCGCAATGCAATCTGTCGCTCTGGCTAACCACAGGCGCCCATCGCATGCCTGGTTGAACCCTGCGCGGTCTATTTCCTGTGAGTCGCAGAGTTGCACGCTGCAGAGATCGGGCTGGCCCACACGAGGGCGGGACGCAGGCTTCGATCAGCCTCTACGGGCATTATCGGCGGATAAAATGTGAGGCAGCCCTTTGCGCGACTGGATGGCCGCCCCTCACAAAAAGGCCGAACACAGAAAGGTACTGAAAATGAGGCATCGCCCATTGGGCACGCACAACGGCCCGAGCGACCCCTCAACCCTCAAGCCCGCACGTACCAGGCGAGACCCTCTACGCGCCACCACCTCGACTTACCCGCCTAGCTCGGCGACGCCTGGCTCGTTCATCGAAATTCTTGTTATGACGGTATGCAAGCCACAGCGCAGCCATCGTCGTAAACGCGATCATCGCAAGAACAATGCCTGCAACCAGTGACATCTGCTGAAAGAGTGTCATAGAGTCAAAGAAATTCATGAACCACCAACGCTGAGGGAAGTGCAGCTACTGCGGGCAACATGGCTACATTGCCGCCACTAAAATCGTGGTGTCGCATCATGCGCAGGGACCAAAGCGCGGCACATCAACGACCACACCTATCACAGCGCTGACTACGGCGGTGACGGCTTGCGCGCTCGTTGAAACGCCTGTTCTGTCGATAAGCCACGAAGAGTGCACCAACGGTTGCTGCTATCGCCCAAAATATGGCGAGAGCCGCAAAGAGGCTCATCTGTTGGAAGGTGGACAGCGATTCCAGGAAATGCATCGAAATTCCTCAGAAAGAATGATCTCGCGCAGATCAACCGGCGCGACCGCGAACTTCGGCTGATGTCACAGGCGTTAGCTTAACCGAAAGTCTTGCTCAGCCGTCTTCTTCAGGACGCCAAATTCCATCGAAATGAAGCGCAACTGCGGGCATCATGGCTGCAAAGTGAGGGCGCCATGGCTGCATTGACACCAACGTTCCGTCGCCAAGCCGAGCCCCACAGAGCATCAATCAGTGACCTACCTTGGGCATCCTAGTTGCGCCCTGCCATATTGGCTCAGCAAGGCGGCATCAAGAGCCGCAAAGCACCCCCGGCAGGATCATGAACTCCCCTATGATTGACCTATAACCGTAGAAAAGGCGGTTAATCATGGATCGACTCTTGAAGATGGAGGTGCTGATTGCCGTCGCCGAGTCGGGTTCTTTTCGGCAGCGGCCATGCGTCTAGGCCTGTCATCGCAGATGGTTGCCAAGCACATCCAAGGGCTGGAAACACGATTGGGCATACGCCTGATCAATAGAACAACGCGACGCCAGAGCCTCACTGAGTTTGGTGAGCGCTACTTAGAGCGTGCCAGAACGATCGTGGCAGATGCCGATGCCGCCGACGCTATGGCAGGGGAAGCGGTCGTCCAACCGCGAGGACGAATTCGACTGAACGCCCCCGTCAATTTCGGCCCCGGCCCGTTCATGGAATTTCTGACCCAATACATCGCGGATCACCCGCAGGTCGATGTTGAGGTCAACCTCACCGAGCGCACGGTCGACCTTGTAGAAGAGGGTTTCGAGGCCGTGTTCAGAGCAGGGCCGACCCTGCAACCGACAGCAACTGATGGCGGGGGAGGGGATTAGGAGGATGTGCTGGCGGTAGAGTAGTGCAGTCCTTAGCCGGCGATGCGCAGGAATCTTGGACGTTACCAGCTTACGTCAGCGCTCCAAGACGAAAAGTGTTGCCTGGCCACGCTTAGGACAAGCTCAGGATCGGTGGCCAGCATCATGGACGGCGAGCTACCACCCATTAGTGCATGCGGGGCCTCCAGCCACTCAACCTCTTCCCAGCCTGAGGTTCGCTCGCCTTCGGCCACTCCATATGGACCACGGAGAAGCGAGAGCAGTTCAGCAAGCACTGGTACTGGTTCGTTAGAAAGCGTCAGCTGCCATGCGGGATAGAAAAATCCTTCCGATTCTGGAAGCCAGACGCCCAAAACTCTGCCACATTCCGCCAGTTCGGAAAGCGTCTGACCGTTGCCGCCGCCCAATCGAAGCAGATCCTCGAACGCGCTTGGATCCAGCCAATCGGCCGACAGAGCGCCTCGGGCTGCAGCGGACGCAGGTGTTTCCTCTGGCAACTTCTTGGGCATGATCAACTTACTAGAAGAGTTGCAGAACGCAAGGATGACACGTCCGACGGACCTTGCGAATCCTCTAATCGGAGACGATCAAATTTTTGTAGTGCAGAGCGAAGTCTGCGGGCGCTATGGCTGCAAAGTGCGGGCAGCATGGCTACATTGCCGCTAGATCGCGGCCGCTGGGAGGTGGCTAACCGCAATCGTCACTCACGGAGCTTAATACCCGTCTGCACTTGCGGATGAGAAACAAAGGGGGAGAATCAAAAGCCCGGCACTAACGCATGGTGCGACCATGGCTAATTCTGTCACTGACAAAGAAGTCTACTTGGCAATTGCGTCGCTTGTGGAAAATGGGGTGCCCCCAGACCACATCAACGTTCGCGAGGCGCTAGGTGGGCGCGGATCCGGGCCGGAGCTGTCCAAGAATATTGATGCTTGGTACCGGGAATTCGGGCCAACCCTGATGTCTCGCCTTATCAAGAGTCGCGCTGAGGCGGCCCAGAACCCACCGCCCGGCTTGGTTGCCGAAACTGCCGGCGAGATCCTCTCCGCTTTGCAATCGTTTAATTCTGGACTGAAGGATGACCCTAACCGCAGCATGGGGGATGTCCTTGTATTCGCCTTTGACAAGATCGGAAGCCTCCTGAGCAAATTGCAGGCTTGGGAAGGCGAGCTGCACCGAGAGGCAGACAGGTTAGCGTTGTTGAAAGCTAGACTGAAAGCGGCACCTCGGCCGAAGGTTCAATCGCCCAAGAAGATGCCACGTCCGTGACGATTCGCATCTGCTGAACTCGTCAGTGGCGCCAGGTACGGCGCAGGCAAAGCACACTGAGTAGACCACTAAGCTACAAGGCGTTGCCAAGCCACCACTGAAGAGTACAAATTTACATGGCGCGAAAGTACAGCTTTAGTTGGCCCGTCAGCGGCGACATACAGACCAGGCCTGCCAAGGTCGTTGTCGACGGTGAAGACCCCAGATGCTGCGGCAGCTCAATCTTGCATTTCGCATAATGTATATTATGTTCGTATCCAGATGGAGCGCCTCAGGATCGTCAGCCTCCCGACCCCTCAGCCACAGCCTTCCGGTCCTTGATGTCGATCCACATCAACCCGACAACCAACCCCTACGGGCAGGACTTCAACGGCCCGCTCACCACCTCGCGCTTGCTCTGCCAGCGCCACCTCTGCTCACACACCGCTTCCGGCAGCGCCAGGTCAAAGCACCGGCCATCATCCAGCCCGATGGATCCCGGCGTCCGGCCGCCCGGAACGATCGTCATGACGCCGGCAACCTTGATGCGCTCGCTGACCTGAGCCTCCAGCGCCATTCCAGCCCCGGTACCAGCCCCGGTACCAGCCAGCGCCATCACCAGGACCGCAACACGCCACAGGAACGCGACCCACGCGTGGCCTCCTCATGGGCCACCCAACCAAACGGCCGTGACGCGTCACGTTAATGCCCCCAAATCCCTTGAAATCTGAGCGCCCAACCAAGGCCCTGACCCTCAGATTTCAAAGCCCAAAACCCAGCAGTCCGACCCCCGTTTAGGAATAGTCGCAAAAATCGTACGAATTCGATGACCACCCAGATGACAGCGCCAGAATGAGCGCCACGCCCCTGGGCGACGATCACCTCCCTGCGCATGAATGGATATCCTGCACCGCGTCGCCTTCGGCTGGCACTGCTCGACGATCATGATGTCGTCCGACGCGGCGTCGGCATGCACCTCGGCACCGATACGCGCTTCAGGATCGTCGCCAGCCACGGCCACAGCGCGCCGCTGCTGAAGTACCTGATGAGCCACCCGGTCGATGTGGCGATCATCGACATCACCCTGGGCCTGGACGATCTGACTGGCCCGGAGCTGGTGCTCAAGCTGCGCGAATGCGCGCCGCGGGTGTCGCTGCTGGCGTTTGCCGGGCAGTCGTCGAACGCCGGCATCCATGTGCTGTTGGATGCCGGAATCAGCGGCTACGTCAGCAAATGCGAACCCCTGACCGAGCTTTCCGATGCAGTAATCCGGGTGTCCCAGGGGCTGTTCCGGCTTCCGCCCGGGTGCAAGCTGCCGCCCACGCGCGAGCCACTCAGCCGCAACGAACGCGAGGTGCTGCATCTGCTGCTGGATGGCATGACGGTGTCCGAAATTGCAGTGCAGCGCCACCGCAGCATCAAGACCATCAGCACCCAGAAGAGCGCCGCGCTGCGCAAGCTGGGCCTGCGCAATGACGCCGAAATCTACGCACTCCGCACCCAGCTGGAGGCGCTGTGATCGCGGCGATGTGGCTGCGCCTGGCGGTTGCGTCACTGGCGGCCTGCCTGCTGACCAGCGCCACCATGGATGGCCCGCAACCATCCGGGCATCAACGGCGCCCAGTGCGTGTCGCAACTGGACCAATGTTGCGACCATTTCCCGAGCAGGCACGGCCGGACGCGCCGCCCACCATTGCGCATCGTTATGCGAAATTGGTTGCCCGGCACTCCGGCCTGTCCTTCATCGAGCAGCCGCATGACAGCACCCTCGCCGCCATCGCAGCCGTCTGCGCGCAGCAGGCCGACCTGGTGCTGGTGCAAGGCGCGGTCACTGACCTTCCTTTGCCCTGCACTCGTCTCATCCAGTCCCGCCCGTTTCACGGTGGCGACACCGTACTGGCCGGCCCGCTGGGCACCCCCCTGCCCCATGACGCCAGCGGATTGAGCGGCCTCAAGCTTGCTGCGGTGGAAGGTGACCCCTATCCCGCCTGGCTGGCCGCGCGCCATCCGCAGGCGCAGGTTCTTGCTGCGCCCAACATGCATGCGGCACTGGCGCTGGTCGATGCCGGCACAGCAGATGCAGCCATCGGCCTGGAGGCCAGCCTGCGCCCGGCGTTCCGGCGCGACTTCCACAAACGCCTGCGCGTGCAGCCCCTGCGCGGCCACTTCCCGCACGAACTGCACCTGCTGGCACGCCACAGCGACCAGCAGCTGATCGACCGCATTGAAGATGCGCTGGCACGGATCAGTATCGATGAGCACGCCGCGCTGCTGCAGCACTGGGCCCGGCAGACACTGGCGGACCGATGGCACCATGCCACCATCCGGACTCCGCGCTGGGTGCTGCCGGTCATCTCCATGACGCTGCTGGTCTTGTTCGTTTCGCTCGCTGTATCCCGGCGCCGGCGCGGGCGCCGGCAGGCGCAGCAGCGTGAGCGCAACCACGCCTCAGGCATGGTCAATCACGAAGTACGCAATGCGGCGCAGGCCATGGTGACGGCGGTCGATCTGCTCAAGCAGAGCGCCTTGCCGGCCGGTGCGCATGAACTCGCGTCCATCGCCGCCAATGCCGGGCAGACCCTGCGCAGACTGCTCAACCGCGCCCTGGATTTCTCCCGGCTGGCGGACGGCAGCTTCCGGCCGCGGCCCCGGCCATGCGCGCCGGCTGCGCTATGCGCGCAGGCCGTGCAGGCCGCGACGCCGCAGGCCCAGCAGCGAGGCCTGCGGCTGCAACTGCATGCGGACGAAGCCCTGCCGCCGGTGCTGGTCGATCCCGACTGCCTGCGCCAGATCCTGGACAACCTGCTGGGCAATGCACTCAAGTTCACCGACGTGGGCGGCGTGGATCTGCGCGTGGAGCTGGACGCCGCATTGCACCCTGCCCGGCTGCAGATCGAGGTGGTCGACAGTGGCATCGGCATTGCGCCCGCACAGATGGCCGAGCTGTTCGCGCCGTATCGGCAGGCAGACGGCGGCCATGAGCGCGGCGGAAGCGGGCTGGGTCTGTCGATCTGCCGTCAGTTGGCGCAGGCCATGGGCGGCACCCTGGATGCTCACAGCGTCCATGGCCGCGGCAGCCGCTTCATCCTGCGCGTGCCGGTGCGGGTGCTGGATGAGGGCGCGCTTGCGCAGGAAGCGCTGGATACGTCTATGCCACTCGGCGGCTTGCAAGTGCTGCTGGTTGACGACCATTTACTCAATCGCCGGGTCATAGCCGCACAACTGCAGCAGCTCGGCGCGGACGTATGCGAAGCGGATGGCCCCGCCGCGGCGCTTGCCCAGCAGGCCGCCTCACCCGCGTCGGTCGTCCTGCTCGACATAGAACTGGACGCGATGGATGGCTATGCGCTCGCCACGCAGTTGCGCGCGCAGGAGCGCGACCAGGCGAATCGGGCATGGCTGCTCGCGCTATCAGCGCACAGCGGTGATGAGCACCTGCAGCGCTGTCAGCGTGCGGGTTTCGATGATGTGCTGGTCAAGCCGCTGCAGATCGAACGACTGCTGGAGGCACTGGACCTGGGCGGCACGGAGTCGCCGTCCGCAACCGACCTGACGGCGCAGCTGCTTGCGGACTACGATCAGGACATCCGCGCAGAAATGGCGCTGCTGCAGCAGGCCATGGACGCGCGGGATGCACCGGCGCTGCGCCATCATGCCCACCGCCTGCAGGGCGTCCTGCAGATGCGCGGCGTCGCCGCCATGCAGGACGTGGCAGGTGAACTGTGGAGCGTGGGCAACGCCGCTGCCCCGGACTGGCCCGAAGCGCAGCGGCTGCTGCGGGTGTTGCGTGTCTGGCGCGGCCATCTTCCCGCCGCGCCAGAGCCCTGACTCAGGCTGCGTTGCGCTCAGCCTGGCGACGGGTCAGGTCGTTGAAGCGACCCAGCGACATCAGGTGCTGGTGGATCAGCGCCAGCCAGCCGCTGCGGTGCCATTCAACCACGGTGGCGTCCGGCAGCGCGACGAACTTCTCCACGTCCACCACGAAGAAGCCATTGAGGTTGAACTCACGGCCATCGGGCAGGCGGATGGTGGCGTTGCGCTCGACCAGCAGGTTGTTTTCCAGCAGTGCCTTGGAGAAGGCCTGGGTCTGTTCGTGCTCGCGGGTGAACTGGCCGCAGAATTCCAGCGCCTGCTGCACGATTTCGGCGGCCTTGCCATCGACGAACAGCGGCTGGCCTTCTTCGCCGCCACGCGCGATGCGCGGGCTCTCTTCGTCGATGCCCAGCAGGAAGTCATTGTCCTTGCCGGTGTCGATGAAGATGAAGGGGTGGCGACGCAGGTAGGCCGGGATGTAGGTCTCATCCGCCCACAGGCCATCGGTGATGAACAGGTTTTCGGTGGTGATGCCGACGGCGGCCATCGGCACGGCGGTCGGGCCGGCGAACAGAATCGGGAAATGGTGCAGCGCCAGCGAGAATTCGCCGAGCACCAGCGGGATCGAGTTGCTGCCAGCAGCGAACTCCAGCTTGCCCGGCAGGATGCGCACATCGGCATGCACGTCGGCCTGCAGCGGCACCGGACGGGTGTAGAACAGGGGTGCGCCGCTCTGTGCAGCTTCGGTGGTGGTGTCGCTGGTGGTGGTCATCGTCAAAGCCATGTCGAACATGCACGCCTGCCATCCCGGGCGCGCCAGCGGGAACAACCTGAACCCCGCATTATCAACAAGCCGGATGACAAGAGCCACCCCGACGCGAATTTATTTCAGCTGCAGCGGGTAGCGTTGCCACAGCACGTGAACCAGGAAGCCGGCCAGTTCGGTGTCGCGGGCGCTGACGGCCGCGCGGATCTTGTCCAGAAGCACCATGTCGCTGCACGAGCGCACATCGGCGTGGTTGGCCTGCCCTGCCCTGCGCGCACGGTAGCGCGCAGCTCGCTGCGCATCGCTCATTGCGTACCCGAACTTGGGCGGCCGACCGCGTTTGCGCGGCAGGGTCAGCTCCAGGGTTCCGGGGTCGTTGTCATCACGCATGGCGGGTGCGATCGGCGGCAAATCAACAGGGGGTGCGCAATTTATCGTGAGGCATCACTTTAATCCAGCTTTTTCTGCAGTTTTGTTGCATTGCAGCGCAAGCCGGCGCGCATCAAGCCGCCGGCACATTGTAGATCCATGCCATGCATGGATGCGCATGACACCCGCAAAACATGTGCACACAAGAAAAAGGGGAGCCCGCGAACGGGCTCCCCCTGCCTTGCATCACGCAGCGCGCACCGGCTCGTAACCGTGCAGATGCGCTTCACTGCTGGCACGCCCCTGGCTGAGCGAGCGCAGCGACGTGGTGTAACCCACCAGGTTGGCCAGCGGTGCAAAACCGCTGACTTCGGCGCGACCTTCCTGGTCGTCGATGCGCGCGATGCGGCCGTGGCGACGGTTGAGGTCGCCCACCACATCACCCACCGAGGCCGACGGCGAATGCACCGTCACTGCCATCACCGGCTCCAGCAGCTGCGTACCGCCCGCGGCCAGCGCGGCCTTGATCGCCTCGCCGCCGGCGCGGTGGAAGGCCATCTCCGAGGAGTCCTTGGCATGGGTTTCCCCATCGACCAGGCTGATCTCGATGCCCACCACCGGATGCCCCTGCGGCCCGGACGTCAGCGCCGCACGCACACCCTTTTCCACCGCGGCGATGAAGCCGCGCGGGACCACGCCACCGACGATGCGGTCGTTGAACACGACCTGGTCGTCCTCGCGCGGCACCACGTCCAGCACCACATGGGCGAACTGGCCCTGGCCGCCGTTCTGCTTGGAGACCCGGCCAACCACGCCGGACACCGCGCGCACCGGCGTTTCCTGGTAGGCCACGCGCGGCGCGCCAACGCCGACATCGACCTTCCATTCGCTGCGCAGGCGCTCGACCATCACCTCCAGGTGCAGCTCGCCCATGCCCCAGACCAGGGTTTCACCACTGTCGCGCTCGGTTTCCACCTTGAACGACGGGTCTTCCTGGGCAAGGCTGGCCAGGCCCTGCGCCATGCGCATGAGGTCGGCCGCGCGTGCCGGCTCCAGCCGCCAGGCTAGTACCGGCGCCTGCGACTGGATGCTCTCCAGGCGCAACGGCTGCCCTCGCCCGCTCAGCGTTTCACCGCTGACGGCATCCTTCCAGCCCAGCACCGCGACGATGTCACCGGCCACGGCCTGCTCGATGTCGTGGGTCTGGTCGGCCTGCACGCGCACCAGCCGGCTGACGCGGCGCCCCTGCGGGTGCTGCGAACTGGCAATGGCATCGCCCACCTTCAAGGTGCCCGAGTACAGCCGCACGAAGCTCAGCGCGCCGTGCTGCTGGTGGGTGATCTTGAACAGCAGGCCCGCCAGCGGACCGTCCGGGTCCGGCGGCAGCGACACTTCGCCGTGTTCCGCTTCGGCAGTGACAGCCGGGCGATCCAGCGGCGACGGCAGGTAATCGACCACCGCGTCCAGCAGCGTTTCGATGCCCTTGTCCTTGAAGGCCGCGCCCGCCAGCACCGGCACGCCGGCACCGGCCAGCGTGGCCCGGCGGATCGCCGCGCGCAGCATCGCCGCATCGATCGTCGCACCTTCCAGCCACGCCGTGGCCAGCACGTCGTCATGGTCGGCCACGGCCTCGATCAGCACCTGCCGCTGAGCCTGCCACTGCGCGCGCTCGTCCTCGCCCCAGGGGGTGATGGACGCCGCAGCGCCGTCCTGCCAGCGCAGCACGCGCTCATCGACCAGGTCGACCCAGCCATGGAAGTCGCTCTCGCTGCCCAACGGCACACCCAGCGCCCACGGCCGCGCCTGCAGCTTGTCCTGCAGCTGCTCCAGCACGCGCTCGAACGATGCGCCGACGCGGTCCATCTTGTTGACGAAGGCAATGAGCGGCACGCGATGCCGGCGCGCCTGGCGCCACACGGTTTCCGACTGCGGCTGCACGCCGTCGACGGCCGAAAACACGGCCACCGCACCGTCGAGCACGCGCAGCGAACGCTCGACTTCAATGGCGAAGTCGATGTGGCCGGGGGTGTCGATCAGGGTCAGCCGATGCGGCAGCAAGTCGCGCGGCGCCCACTGCGCCTGCACGGCGGCCGCGCCGATGGTGATGCCGCGTTCGCGCTCGATCGCCGAGAAATCGGTGGTCGCATTGCCGTCGTGCACTTCGCCGACGCGATGGATCTCACCGCTTTTCCACAGCAGGCGTTCGGTCAGCGTGGTTTTGCCGGCGTCGATGTGGGCAATGATGCCGAGGTTGCGACGACGGGAAAGGACGTGGGTGTTCATGAGATAGGTTCCTGCAAAGCCAACTTCAGGGGCCGCGCACCCCGGTTGGCGACAGGGCGCGCGGCTAGCGTTCGGTCTCGGCGATCTGGTGCATGGCACGTTCTCCTTGCGGTACTGAAAAAGGCGACCGGGTAGAGTCGACCGTTGGTCGACTGCTGGAACAATCAGTCGACCAACGGTCGACTCTACAAAATCTCAAACAAAAAGAGCGCCCCGAAGGGCGCTCTGTGGATGGTCCATCGATGGCCGGATCAACGGCCCCGTGGCACTCCAGGCAGACACGCCCGTTCCGCGCTTGCGCGGGTCAGGGTGAAAAACTTCAGGAGCGGCATCCGGTTCATGGGGCGCATTCTAGACCTGTGATTCCCGCGCGCAAGTGGCTATTGCACGCATGGGTGGAACGATGAGGCTTGATGGGCAAGGACGGGGTCGGATCCCTTGGCAAAGCCATGGGCTCTGACCCCTCCAACGAGCCTCACTCGCAGCCGTTGATCCGGCGCGCCTCAGCCACGGTCGCGGCATGGTCACCGGTCACCGACACCCAGTCCTTCAACGGGTACTGCGGATCGACCTCGCCACGCTTGGGCGAGTCGTACATCGTGATCTCGGTCCAGCTGCCCACCGCACCCAGCTCAGCCAAACGTGCAGCCTGGTCCTCATCGCTGCTGAAGGTAGCGCCCGACTTCGACGGCTTCGCAGTGTTCACCGTTGCGGTCTTCAACGCGCGTACGCGCAGCGCGCCACCCGGCATGCGCTGGCTGATCACATCGTAGCGTTCAGTGCCGTAGGCCCACGGGCGCTCGGCATGGCGGCGCACTTCACTGCCATCGTCAGCCACTTCAACCGAACCATCTGCCAGCCCGACAATGGCAGCGATGCCGCCGTAGCCGGCCATCATGGCCTCGTAGCCGACCATCTGGCGCTTCTCCAGCGGCAACTCGCTGGCCGCAGGCTTCATGCCCGGCAGCTTGAGGTACGCCGACTTCTTGCAGAGCAGCAGCACGCGCTGATCACCCCAGGCCATCATCATCGCGCCACCGGTGAAGTAGTGCGTGGTGAACAGATCAGGCGCGGCGCCTGCGCGGCTTGCATGCCGCGTTTCGATCGACGTGGCCTGGTCGGCCGCCTTCTCGATCGACACCGTGCGGGTGGAGGCAGCATGCGCGGTGCACGCCGTTGCAGCCAACGAAACCAGCAGTGCCGCGCGGGGGAAACGATGCTTCATGGGGGTCAGTCCGTTGAGAAAAACGAACCGCCAATAATACGTCGCGATGCAACACGACGCTTTACCGCATCAGGTCACCACCACCAGCGGCACACCCCGTCGTGGATGCTGCAGCACCACCACATCCTGCTGGTACACGCGCCGCAGGTTGTCCTCGGTGAGCACCTGCGCAGGCGTCCCATCGGCCGCAACCCTGCCTTGTTCCAGCAGCACGATGCGATCGGCATAACCGGCTGCAAGATTCAGATCATGCAGCACCACGATCACACAGGCGCCCGCTTCGGCACACGCGCGCACGCTGCGCAGCGTACGCTCCTGGTGGCGCAGATCCAGCGCGGCGGTCGGCTCATCCAGCAGCAGCAGCGGCGTGTCCTGTGCCAGCACACGCGCAAACGTGGTGCGTGCCGATTCACCGCCGGACAACTGTTGTACTTCGCGCAGGCGCAGCGCCTGCAGCTCGGCGGCGTCGATGGCAGCTTCCACCCGCGCATCATCCACCGCGGGATCCGGCGGATGCGGCAGCCGCCCCATCGCCACCACTTCTTCAACGCTGAAGGCGAAGCGCACGCCATGTTCCTGCGGCATCACTGCGCGTTCGCGTGCCAACGGGCCGGACTTGTAGCTGCGCAGCGGCGCGCCATGCAGCTGCACTTCGCCAACGTCAGGCCGCAGATCGCCGGCCGCCACCGCCAGCAGGGTCGATTTGCCGGCACCGTTCGGGCCCACCAGCGCGGTCACCGTGCCCGGCGCGAACGCCAGGTTGATGCCATGCAGGATCTCGCGTTGCTGGCGGCGCACCACCACATCGCGCAACTGCAGGAAGTCGCTCATGGCGTGTCCTTGCGGCGCTGCTGCAGCACCAGCCACAGGAAGAACGGCGCGCCCAGCGCGGCCGAGAACAGGCCCAGCGGGATCTCTGCCGGTGGATCCAGCGTACGCGCGGCGGTATCGGCAATGACGATCAACAGCGCACCCAGCACGCCCGACACCGGCAGCAGCCAGCGATGGCCCGGGCCGACCAGCAGCCGCGCCACGTGCGGCACCACCAGGCCGACGAAACTGATCGAGCCGGCAAACGCCACCGCCGCACCCACCAGCAATGCACTGAAGGCCACCAGCATCCGCCGCGTCCGCGCGACATCCAGGCCCAGGTGCTGTGCCTGGCGCTCACCCAGCGCCAGCATGTCCAGCGGCGTGGCCAAACGCAGCAACGCGAACACGCCAATGGCGAACAGCGGCACCACGGCAGCGACGTCCGCCCAGTTGGCCTGCGCCAACGAGCCCATCTGCCAGAACACCAGCGACTGAAGCTGGCTCTCGCTGGCGATGTAGGTGAGGAAGCCGATCAGCGCCGAGCAGAACGCCGCCATCGCTATGCCCACCAGCAGCAAGGTCGCATTGCCGCTGCCCTTCCCCGGGCGCGCCAATGCGTAGGTCAGGCCGATGGCCAGTGCGCCACCGCCAAATGCAGCCACCGGCACCAGCCAGCCCGCTGCGCCTGCCGCCCCCAGGACGATCGCCGCCACGGCGCCCAGCGCCGCGCCCTGGCTGACGCCGACGATGCCGGGGTCGGCCAGCGGATTGCCGAACAATCCCTGCAGGCTCGCACCGGCCATCGCCAACGCCGCCCCCACCATGGCCCCCAGCAGGGCGCGCGGAATGCGCAGCTGCCACACCACGGCGAGGTCGCGGCGGCTGACCGCCTGCGGATCGACCAGGCCCAGCTTCACCCCCAGGGCCTGCAGAACGTCCAATGGCGGCAGGCGCAGCGGCCCCATCGCGAATGACGCCAGCACCGCGCCCACCAGGGCCAGCAGTGCCACCAACAGCATCACCCGCCCGCGACGGCGGCGCCGATCAGCCGGACTCATGCCGGCGGCAGCGCCGCCAGAGCCTTGGCCAAGGCCAGAGCGCCCGCGCCGGTGCCGACGCTGGTGTACTTCAGCTGCACATCGGGCATCACCCAGACCCGGTTGGCCGCGCCAGCCGGCGTCTGCTTCAGGGTCGGGTAGGCCTTCCACAGGCCGTCGGCGCCCCCGAACTGCTGCAGATCGTGCTCGGTCACCAGGATGACCTCCGGTGCTGCGGCGATCACGCCTTCATTGCTCAGCTGCGAGTAGTTCTTGACCCCTGCCTCGCTGCCGATGTTGACGCCGCCCGCCAGGGCGATCATCTCGGCCGACGCACTGTCTGCGCCGGCCACGGTCGGGGCGCCACCGCCACCGGTGGCCGACACGTGGATCACGCGCGGCGCATGCGCCAGGCCCTTGCCCAGTGCCGCCGCCTCATCCAGCTGACGCTGCACCTGCGTGGCCAGCGTCTGCCCGGCATCTGCCAGGCCGACGGCGGCCGCCACCTTGCGCACCTTGTCCGGCGCCGGCTGCAGGTCATCGATCACCACGGCCGATTCGCCCACCTCGCGCAGCTTGCCAGCCAGCACGGTGTGGCGGCGCAGGCTGTTGCCGAGGAACAGCGAGCCATGCAGGCTCACTACACCCTCGACGCCGGTGGTGCGGTTGAACAGGAACTGGTGCGGCGCGGCCTGGCCGGCCTGCGTGGTGGTGTTGGTCGGCGCGGCAAACACCTGCTTGCCCAGGCCGAGCGCCTCCAGCACGGCAATCACATCGTCACCGCCGGCGATGATGCGGCTGGTGTCGGTCACTTCGGCGTCGGCGCCATCGTCAGAACGCACCTTGGCCGGCAGCACCGGCACCTGGCCGGTCAGGGCCGGCAGATCGGTGCCCGCCACGCGCTGCCAACCGGCCGGCAGTTCGGTGGCCGCCGTGGCGCCTTCTGCGGCAGGCGCAGCGGCGTCGTTGGCCGCAGGCGGCGCAGACGTGCCGCCACAGGCGGCCAGTGCCAGCGAAACGGCCAGCGGAAGCGCACACAGGCGCAGGCGGGAAGCGATGTTCATGCGGAATCTCCTTGCTGGCCGGGCGAAGGCACTGCCCTCGCCCGGCACGTGGGTTACGGCTGACGCAGGGTGATGCGGGTGATGCGGTCGCCCTTGGCGTCATCGGCGCCGCGCGACTTGTTCACCGCGAACACGCTGCCCTTGCCATCGGCGCGCACATGGTTGGGGAAGGTGCCACCATCGAGGTTGCCGACCACCTTGCCATCGCGATCAACGACGGTGACGGTACCGGCGCCGCGGTTGGTGACATAGGCCAGGCCGCTCTTGTCATCGAAGGCGACGTTCAGCGCACCAGCACCGACCGGCACATCGTGCACGACCTTGCCGCTGGCGACGTCGACGATCAGCAGGTTGTCGGTGCCCTGCGAGGCCACGTACAGGCGGTTCTGCTGCGCATCGAAGGCCACGCCCGAGGCGCTGATCGAGTTACCCAGGTCGATGACCTTGTCGACTTCACCGGTGGCGACGTCGATCACCGCAGCTTCGGGCGTGCCGATGCTGACGGTGAACAGCTTGCCGGCCTTTTCGTCCAGCACCAGGCTCATCGGGGTGAACTTGCCTTCGTCGACGCCCGACTCCAGGGTGATAGACGGCAGTTCCTTCAGCGTCTTCGCATCGAATACCGACAGGTGGTCTTCGCCGGTGGCCGAGGCAAACACCTTGCCGTGCGTTCCATCCACCACGACGTCGCGCGCATGCGGCACGGTGTCGACCGGGAACTGGTGGACCAGCGACAGATCCTTCTGGCGATAGACCGCGATCGAGTTCTGGCGGGTGTTGGTCACCCAGACATTGCCGTTGGTGTCATCCACGCCCACGCCATAGACCGCGTACACCGCGCCATTGGTGGTGCCGGCAACCTGCGCCGGGGTGATCGCCTTGGTCACCTTCAGGGTCTTCGGGTCCAGCTTCAGCAGCTGCGACTGGGTGACCGGCGGACGGCCGACCGACGAGGTGACGAACACAGCGTTGCTGGCAGCGCTGTAGGCCGACTGGTACAGACCCGGCACCAGCTTGTTGGACTGGGTGGCGAACTGCTGCTGGCCCGACAGCGGCAGCTGCGGCGAGACGCGCAGCTTCAGCACGGTGGCCGCCGAAGGCTGGCTGGCGCGGACGACCACCGGATGCGTGCCCGGCACGGCATCGGCGGGGATCGCCAGCTGGGTCTTGAAGTTGCCATCGGCGTCGACCACCAGCGGCTGCGCGTTGAGCACGCTGTCACCGCGCACCAGGCTGACCTGCTGGCCCGGCACGAAGCCGCGGCCGATGACCTCGGCCGTGCTGCCGGGGACGACGTTCTCGCCGCGCGAGATCACGGTGCCCTTGAACGTGGCGCTGGCGGGCTGGTCGAACACCGGCTGCGCGGTGGCGGTGACTGCCAGCAGCAGGCCGGCGGCCAGGGAGGTCAGGCGGAGGGACGGACGAAACGACATGAAAGGCTCCTTGCACACGTAGGCCGCGCCTCGTGGCGCGGGATTCATCGGTTGCCTGGGCCGCTGCACATCGGCAGTCACGCCTGGGTAGTGGGGTCGCACGGCCACGCCGTGCGGGGATTCATTCGGCAGCGTTGGCGGACGGCGGCGCCTTGCCGTCATCCACGCTGCGGTCAGTCACACCGTACAGCTCATGCAGGGCCGCGTGGAACGACGCGGGCAGCATCGGGCCGTGGCCGAGGCCGGGGAATTCGCGGTACTGCACGCTCAGGCCGGGCACCTTGGCCAGGCGCGTGGACAGCTGCATGGCGGCATCCGGGGTGGCACCCCCAATGCGGCGCAGATGCGCGACCACGCGCGGGTTGCTCATGTCACGCTTGCCGCGGTCGCCAACACGCTCGGCACCGCCCAGCATCAACCAGACCTTGGCAGGCTGGCCATGCACGTTCTGCAGGAACTGCTGTTCCGGGTCGCCCAGCGCGGCGCCCTGGCTCCACCACAGCGACGGGCTGGCCGACAGATAGGCCTGGAACGCGGCAGGTCGGGTGTACAGCGCATTGAGCACGAACAGGCCGCCCAGCGAGTGACCCCACAGCGACTGCTGGTGGGTGTCGATGTTGGCGCGGCGCTCCACTTCGGGCTTGATGCGGCGCTCGATCAGGTCGAGAAAGACGTCGGCACCACCGCCGACGGCCTGGGTGGTACCGCCCTCGTCATCGGCGCGGTCGATCCAGGCGGTGTAATCCAGGGTGCGGGCCGGCGAGTCGATGCGCAGCTCGTTGTCGTAGCCGATCAGCACCAGCACCGGCGGCGCCTTGGTGGCGGCCAGTTCGGCCAGCAGCGGCTGGTCCAGCACCATGGCGACGGCGTTGCCATCCAGTGCGTACAGCACCGGCGACGGGGTCTTGGAGGCCTTCGCCGGGATCGCCACGTTCACCCGCCAGCGGCGCTGCTGGTCAGGGCTGTCGATCACGAAACGTTCGAAGCGATAGCTGGACGCCGGCTCGTCGAGCACGGTGCGGCCCATCAGCTGCTGCGGATTGCGCTGCTGCGCATGGGCGTAGGGCGTGGCCATCAGGACCCCCATCATCAGGGCGGCCAGGCAGCCGAAAGAGCGTGCGGAAAACATCATGGGTGACGGATGCGGCGGGCACTGCCGCCTCTTCATCAAGGGACCGCAGTCTACCTTAAACGCGAATGATTATCACATCGATCACACGTCACGCTGTGTATCGCGCGCGCGATCCTGGGGCCGCGCGCCAGTGGCGGGGGGGGGCCCGGGCCCCCCCCCCCCCCCCCCCCCCCCGCCGGGGGGGGGG
>NZ_JACVTV010000210.1:0-1161 GCF_016624625.1 Stenotrophomonas sp. S41
GTCGACGCGTTGCAGCGGCGTTATCGCTGACGCAAGAAGGTGCTGAAAGCGACTTTCGCGCTCGTTGAGGCTGGCACGGTTGCTGCTGCCACGCGGACGGCAGTCGAGCAAGCTCGACGCTATGCGTCCAGGTCAGTCGCCGGGCATGGCCCGGCGCTACCTCACTGCGCCAGCGCGTAATCCAGGCCCGCGCACACCGCCGCCACCTGGGCGTCGTTGCATTCCTGCGGGTTGGTGCGCGGGCTGTCCGGGTAGACCTCGGTGGTGGTGGCATAGCGCGCGTCGGTGAAACCGGCGCACGCACCGATCGAACGCGACTCGCCCCAGACCACGCCCGGCGACTGCAGCGGCAGGCCGACCAGGTTGCCCTCGGCGTCGGCCGGGGCGATGTGGGTGATCGGCGCAACGGCCTCGATCAGCGCCTTCTGGAAGCCGTGCTGGGGGTCTTCGCTGTTGCCGATCACGTAGAAGCCATCGGGAATGGTGTCACGCTCGAACGGCTTGCCGTCGCGGGCGCAGCGCGCCGGGTCGAACTCGTGCAGGTCGCTGTCGGTGGTCTCGTGCAGATCCAGGTGCACGCGGATGTCGGCCTTGCGCTCGGCCACCCAGCGCATCAGCGAGGCGGCTTCCTCGATCAGGCCGCCGTCACGGAAGCTGCGGTTCGGGTCGATCGCATCCGGGTTCCAGCGCTGGATGCGCTCGTAGCCCCAGGGGCTGACGCACGGCGCCACGATCAGGTTCATCCGGCCCAGGTAGCGCTCGGCCTGTTCTTCAAGGAACTGCAGGGCGCCATGCACGCCACTGGTCTCATACCCATGCACGCCGCCGGTGACGAGGGCGGTCGGCAGCGCCGGGTTCCAGTCGTGGTTGACCACGGCAAACAGCGGGTAGTGGTCCGGGGCATAGTCGAGCTGGCCGTACTGGATCACGTCGAAACCGTCGTCCAGGCGCTCAAGGGCGGCCACCACATCATCGTGGTAGCTGCGCTGGCGCTGCTGGGCGGCCCGCCACTGCGCGCGTTCAGCATCGCCCCAGGGCTGGCCGGGGGTACCGATGGGATAGAACGGCGCGAGGGTCATGCAGGAGCTCCAGAAGGTCCAGTTGCGTTAGTGCAGCCGACCATTCTAAGCCGTCTGCCCGCCCCGGCCGAGACCCTCCCCT
>NZ_JACVTV010000211.1:0-1094 GCF_016624625.1 Stenotrophomonas sp. S41
AACCAACGGTCCGCACCCACCAACCAACGGTCCGCACCCACCAACCAACGGTCCGCACCCACCAACCAACGGGCGGCACCCGGCAGGTAGCGCCGGGCCATGCCCGGCGAGCGCGCAGCGCGGCCGCCGCCGATGCTCTACCATAGCCACCCCCTTTCCGGTTCGGCCCCCGCATGAGCAAGAACAGCCAGTGGATCGTCGGCGTCAACGCCGTCGCCTCCTCCATCGAGAACGACGCCGACAACGTCCGCGAAGTGCTGGTCGAGGCCGGTGCGAAGAACCCGCGCCTGGTCGAAATCGAGGAAAACGCCCGCCGCAAGGGCATCGACGTGCGCAAGGTCAACAGCCAGGCGCTGGACGGTGTCGGCGGCTCGGTGCGCCACCAGGGCGTGGCCGCGCGCTATGCCGCGGCCCGCACCTACAGCGAGAACGAGCTGGAAGGCCTGGTCACCGCTGCCGAGGGCAAGGCCCTGCTGCTGGTGCTGGACGAGGTGCAGGACCCGCACAACCTGGGCGCCTGCCTGCGCTCGGCTGCGGCGGCCGGTGCCACCGCGGTGATCATTCCCAAGGACAAGTCGGCGACGGTCAATGCCACCGTGCGCAAGACCTCGGCCGGCGCCGCCGACCTCATTCCGGTGGTGGCGGTGACCAACCTGTCGCGCTGCCTGAAGGACCTGCAGAAGCAGGGCGTGTGGATCTACGGCCTGGCCGGTGAAGCCACCGCGTCGCTGTACCAGCTGGACCTGAAGGGCAACATCGCCCTGGTGCTGGGCGGCGAAGCCGACGGCCTGCGCCGCCTGACCCGCGAGAACTGCGATGGCCTGGTCAAGATCCCGATGCCGGGCGAAATCGAGAGCCTGAACGTCTCCGTCGCCGCCGGCGTCAGTCTGTTCGAGGCCGTGCGCCAGCGCGGTTGATCGGCTGACCTGGCGTGATCGGGGTCAGATCCCTTTCCTACGGGAAAAGGGGTCTGACCCTTTTTTTTGATCGGAAGAATCGTGTCGACCAAGGTCGACACCTACCAAAGCAGAACCAGGATCAGGACCCGGGGGGGGGCCGCCGGGGGGGGCCCCCCAGCACAACGAGCTGGGAAG
>NZ_JACVTV010000212.1:0-1048 GCF_016624625.1 Stenotrophomonas sp. S41
ATAGGTCACGCTGCTGCCATCGGGCTCGGTGATCTGCTGCACCTGGCCGGTCGGCCAATAGCTGATCTGGGTGACACGATCCTCAGCCGTGGTGGCGCCACGCACGGTGACCGAAGTCAGCCAGCCACGGGCATGGTAGGTGTAGTCGGTGACCACACCGTTGGCCTCCTGGATGGACAGCGGGTGTCCGGATGGGTCGTAGGCCAAGGTCTCCACCACATGACCCAGCGCGTTGGTCACACGGCGAAGGTCGCCTTTGCGATAGGCACAACTTCCCCCGGTGGCGCAGCCCGCATCATCAGACGTGTAGTACGCGAACGTCGTCGTATCGGCTACATCCGTGCGCGGCCCATCCACACGGAGCAGCAGACCGATCTGCGGACACTCAGGACTGATGGCATCGCAGTAGACCTGCGTTGTTACGCGCGTCTCATCCGTAGCGGTATCACGAACCGTAATGACCGTTGGCTGATGGCGCGCGTTGCGCGTGAGGGTGGTTTCCTGCGCACCGATGGTCTGCTGCAGCAGGCGATTGGTCGCCATAGAGGTCCGTGTTTCGGAGACGCGCTGCTGCGGCGTTCCAACCGCTTCGGTCCGGGCCGTGACGCTTACCGCGCCCAATGGAGAATCGCTGATCTCGCTGTAGGCATAGGTGGTGCGAACGCCGCTGCGATCCTGCGAGGTGCTGACACGCCGTGCAGGATCAGAATCCACCGGCGTGTAGTCGTACGATTCGGTGCCACGGTTGTCGCTGCGGCCCGTCACTTTGCGCGCCGGGTCCTGCTGCTCACCCGGGCTGAGCGCGTAGAAAGTCTGGTGCCCCAGCGCGTCGGTGACGGTGGTCGTGCCGTCGGCCGCATACTGCAGGCGCACGCCATCAATACCGGCACTGGGTGCAGCAGGTGGCTCTGCGGCCATCACCATGCCCACCGGCCAGAACAGGCAGCACACCACCGCTGCAGTCGCGCGGACAACCCGCTCGTGTGTTCGCAACATCCGTGTATCTCCTCATGAACGCGCCGTGGCGCGCTTCAGCCACGATCCTTCA
>NZ_JACVTV010000213.1:0-835 GCF_016624625.1 Stenotrophomonas sp. S41
CCTCCCCCGCCACCGCCATCCGGAGATGCACATGAAGCCTGCCCGCAGCTGCCTCGCCCTCGCCGCCGCCCTCTGTCTCGCCCCCTTCGCCGCCAGTGCCCAGGATGAGGCCGCATCGCCGTACAGCTGGAACGTGACCGGCGTGTCCGACTACGTGTTCCGTGGCGTCTCCCAGACCGACGAAGATCCCACCCTGCAGGCCGGCTTCACCTATACCAGCCCGGTTGGCCTGTACGCCGGTGTGTGGGGGTCGGGTGTCGATTTCGGGCCGGGCGACCCGAGCGTCGAGCTGGACTACCTGATCGGCTACGGCATCGACGTCAGCGACAAGGTCAACTTCGACGTGCTGCTCAACCGCTACACCTACCCCGGTGCCAGCGAACTGAACTACAACGAGCTGATCACCACCACCACGTTTGCCGAGCAGTACAAGCTCACCGTGGCCTACACCAACGACCTGTCCGGTTCGGATACCAAGAGCTGGTATTACGCCGTCGGCGGCGAGTGGGGCCTGCCGCAGGACTTCACGCTGAGCGCCAACGTCGGCCGCACCACGCTTGAAACGGCTTACGGCAAGGATTACACCGATTTCAATGTCGGCGTGTCCCGTCAGTTCGGCATGTTCAACCTGGGCGTGGCCTACCACGGCACCGATGGCGCAGGCCGCGACAACAACGGCAAGCTGGCCGACAACCGCGTCGTGCTGACCGTCGCGATCGGCAACTGATCCGACGCTGTTGTTGACCACGAAAAAGGCGCCCGATGGGCGCCTTTTTCTTTGCCGTGACCCGTCCTGAATTGGGTTGACACCTTTTCCCTCTGGAAAAGGAATGTT
>NZ_JACVTV010000214.1:0-766 GCF_016624625.1 Stenotrophomonas sp. S41
CAACCATTGGGAACTACGCAGCCCTCTCCGGGCTTGAGCAGGTTGGGATGTTTGCGGAAGCGATGATGGCTATCGGTGGTCTTGTGATACGCGCGACGTTGCGGCACCAGCAGGCGTGCCTCTCGCAGCACGTCAAATAGCCGGTCACGCCCGAGATCGATCCCCGCCGCCTGCAGTTTCGGCTCAATCAGATGGTGCAGTTTGCGCGTACCTACTCGAGGCTGGCGCGCGCGGCAGTCGCTCACCAGTGCCAGTGCCGTCGCATCAGCAGCAACTCTCCGCTGATAGCGATGCCCCGCCTGATAGAACGCCTGCCGACTGATGCCGAAATGGCGGCAAGCCCTCGCCACGCTTACGCCTTTGAGGCGCCTTTGCGTGAGGACTTGCCGGAAGGCTTTTTTACGATTTTCACCCCGTAATCCTCTTTGAGAACATCCACGATGGCCTCGAAGAGCTGCGCCTTCTCGTTTGCCTCCCGCAACTGGACCTGCAGGGCCTTGATCTGTTGTTCCGGCGTAAGCGGCTTGGCCGCCCCGGCTTTGGGGACAGTGCTCATGGGAGGCAATGATGCCCCAGCTGACCAATCTTGCCGACCATGCCGGCGAAGCCAGGAAAGGACCGTGCTGCGTCCCTGGATCCCGTAGCGCTCCTGGGCTTTTTTGTAGGTCAGTTCCCCGCGCTCGACCTGGTCGACCACCGACAACTTGAAGGCCAGCGAGTAATCCCGCTGGCTGCGCCTGATTGTTGATTTCATTGAACATTCCTT
>NZ_JACVTV010000215.1:0-739 GCF_016624625.1 Stenotrophomonas sp. S41
GCAGGCCCAGCTCGGCCATCAGCCGCTGCACCCGCTTGTGGTTGATGGCTTCGCCCTGATTGGTCAGCTCCAGCGTTACGCGGCGGTAGCCGTAGCGCCCTTCGTGTTCATCGTAAATCGCACGGATGCGCTCGCGCAGTTCCTCCTCGCCCTCACCTGGATGGGCTAAGGCATTCACCTGGTAATAGAACGTGCTGCGCGAGAGCTCTGCTGCCTCAAGCAACAGCGGCAACGCATGAGTCTGCCTCAATCCTTCGATGGCTTGCGCTTTGCGCGCTGCGCTGCCTGCTCTTCCCGGATCAAGGCATCGAGTTTTTTTAGGTAAGCGGTCTCCGCACGCAGGTACGCCACTTCCTTGAGGAGCTCATCGCGGCTCATGTCCTCGGCTGGCTTGGACGAGCGGGTCTTTTTCATCGGCTTTTGAGGCGGTAATGGTGGAGGCGCCAATGCTTGGGCACCGCCCTCAGCATACAGCCGCCGCCACTGTCCCACCGCGCCGGCATCGCCAATCTGGAAGTGGCTGGTGGCCTCCCGTGCGGACATGCCGTCCTGGCTCATCTTCTCCAGGACAGCCAGCTTGAACTGGAGATCGTAGGACCGGGGTTTGCGATGAAACCCCTGTCGACCATGCAACCGGAAGGTCGCTACCCACCGCCTCACCGTGGAGAACTCCAAACCATAGCGGCGAGCAACCGCCTTGACCGATGTGGAGGTCTTGCAGGCCTCTTTGGCCACCTGC
>NZ_JACVTV010000216.1:0-708 GCF_016624625.1 Stenotrophomonas sp. S41
GACTTCCCGGGCGACGACACCCCGATCATCTCGGGTTCGGCCCGCCTGGCGCTGGAAGGCGACCAGAGCGACATCGGCGTGCCGGCCGTGATCAAGCTGGTCGATGCTCTCGACAGCTGGATCCCGACCCCGGAGCGTGACGTCGACAAGCCGTTCCTGATGCCGGTGGAAGACGTGTTCTCGATCTCGGGCCGCGGCACCGTGGTGACCGGTCGTATCGAGCGCGGCGTGATCAAGGTCGGCGAAGAAATCGAAATCGTCGGCATCCGTCCGGTGCAGAAGACCACCGTGACCGGCGTCGAAATGTTCCGCAAGCTGCTGGACCAGGGCCAGGCAGGCGACAACGCCGGTCTGCTGCTGCGCGGCACCAAGCGTGACGACGTCGAGCGTGGCCAGGTCCTGGCCAAGCCGGGTTCGATCAAGCCGCACACCAAGTTCGACGCCGAAGTCTACGTGCTGTCGAAGGACGAAGGCGGCCGTCACACCCCGTTCTTCAAGGGCTACCGTCCGCAGTTCTACTTCCGTACCACCGACATCACCGGTGCGGTTGAGCTGCCGGAAGGCGTCGAGATGGTGATGCCGGGCGACAACATCAAGATGGTTGTCACCCTGATCAACCCGGTCGCAATGGACGCCGGCCTGCGCTTCGCAATCCGCGAAGGTGGCCGTACCGTCGGCGCCGGTGTGGTCTCCACCATCATCGAGTAA
>NZ_JACVTV010000217.1:0-696 GCF_016624625.1 Stenotrophomonas sp. S41
CCCCCCGCCCCCCCCCCGCCCCCCCCCCGGCGCGGGCCGCGCCCCCCCCCCCCCCCCCCCGGCGAGCGCAGCGGCAGCGGGGTTTTACGGGCCGCTCAATACCCTGCATCCATGAATGCATCGAGCAGGGTGTCACGCAGGGCATCGGGCAGCGCCTCGATGTCCATCGCGCGGTCATCCAGGTGAAGGTGCGGATCCAGCACGCTGGCGCGGCCCTGGGCCAGCGCCTTCAGCCACAGCAGCACGCAGATCACGAACTCGCGCTCGTGGCCTGGCTGCAGGCGGCTGGCACCGCGTTCGATCACTTCGAACGGGTACCATTCCTGCGTCTCACTGAGCCGGCCCCCCTGGCGTTGCAGGGCCTTCAGCTGGGCCAGATGGCGCGGTGCATCGTCGCCGACATCGCATAGCGCGGCGATCCAGGACAGCTCGTCCGTGGTGGCGGTCAGCGCCAGTGAACGGGCGGATGACGCGGTGGTGCTTGGAGCCAGACCTTCCATGTGGGGCCTCCTCGTGACGTACCGCTGCGGTCTCCCCCGCAGCGCCAGCTTCGGCGCGGACCCGTAAGGCCGACGTGAATGCCGGGGTTCCCGGGAAAGCGCCATCCACGCGTGGCGTGGATCTACTGGAAGCGCCCGGAAACTGTCCAAGGCGGGGAGGGGGGAGGTTGCGGGGGCGTGAGCCGCATGGGCCCGA
>NZ_JACVTV010000218.1:0-670 GCF_016624625.1 Stenotrophomonas sp. S41
CAGCTCGGGCCGGACTTCGGACTTCAAGCAGGATTATGTGGATAAGAAGAAAGGCGAAAAAGACCTATGATCTCCATTCTGCGTAGTGCTGTTATCTCAAGCGTCCTCTTCTCGGCCCAGGCGGTAGCGCAGCAGCCTGGTAGCGCGGAGTACAATAGGGTGTTCCTGCCTGCGCACGGCGTTGGCGACACGACCCCCCAGATTCAGAAATGGGGCGCTGTAGCTAGGGGGCCGACAGCACGCTTGGCTGGTACGTTGGCGCCGGCACCGAGAGGGAGGCTGTCGCGCTGGCTGCGCAAGACTGTCTCGCGCGGGGATCGCGGGATTGTGACAAGTGTGCAGCGATTGCGGTTCGTCCAGGTGTTCGAAAATACGTGGAGGCTGTTGATCGGCTATCTGCTGTAAAGAAGGATGCACTTAAGAACTG
Source organism: Stenotrophomonas sp. S41 (assembly GCF_016624625.1). NCBI lineage: Bacteria > Pseudomonadati > Pseudomonadota > Gammaproteobacteria > Lysobacterales > Lysobacteraceae > Stenotrophomonas > Stenotrophomonas sp. S41. The sequence continues at coordinate 428 of NZ_JACVTV010000218.1, forward strand.
TGGTTCAAAGGAGTGCAAGATAATTTTCGAGGGTTGTGCGTACCCCTGACGCCTTTTCCTTGGCTGCAATGGCCGGGAATGAGTGTGGATCTGATTGCAGGGTTGTTTGCGAGGGGTGTGCTGTCCCCTGAAAAGCGGAGTTTACTGAATCAAGTTTCATCTCGCCGCCCGCTGCTGTGCTTTTCCAGCGTGTGGTCATGGCACCGCCGATGGCGGCCATGTTCTTCAACGGCACGCTGGGCC
>NZ_JACVTV010000219.1:0-664 GCF_016624625.1 Stenotrophomonas sp. S41
TGAAGTGACCCCCTAAAGTTGGACAGTTGGGGGATCAGGCGGCCAGCGCGGCCTGCTCCCGGTACTTTACGGGACTCAAACCCTTTAGTTTCAATCGTATACGGTCTTCGTTGTAGTACCTGATGTACTCCATCAGCCCGTCTTCCAGCCTTTCGATGCTGTCAAAGGTCTTCAGATAGAAGAATTCCGACTTCAGCGTCCCGAAGAAGCTCTCCATGGCCGCATTGTCTAGGCAGTTGCCGCGCCGGGACATGCTCTGTTTTAGCGAGTGCTTTGCGAGCGTGTGGCGGTATTTTTCGTGCTGATAATGCCAGCCTTGGTCGGAGTGGATCATCGGTCGATCTTCGGGCGAGAGCTTCTTGATCGCTTGATCCAGCATCTCGCCCACCAAGTCGAAAACCGGTCGGCGCTTCATCTGGTAGGCCACGATTTCACCGTTGTAGAGGTCCAGGATCGGCGAAAGATAGAGCTTCATGCCCTGCACCTTGAACTCGGTTACGTCGGTCACCCACTTCTGGTTGGGCATTTCGGCTTCAAATTGACGGTCCATTTCGTTGGGCACCACGACGTTGGCCGCACCCTTGAACGCGCGGTAGCGCTTGATGCGCACCCGCGACTGCAGGCCCAGCTCGGCCATCAGCCGCTGCACCCGCTTGTGGTTGAT
>NZ_JACVTV010000021.1:0-49438 GCF_016624625.1 Stenotrophomonas sp. S41
CCATGGATGGATTTACGGCGTCCCCGCAAACCCACAGTGCCCCGCCATCCCCCGGAATGCCGCTCTGGCTTCTGACATTGACGTTGACGTTGACGTGGCTTCTGCAGGTGCAGGGCGCAGCCCTGCCGAACAACCCTTACTCCGCCGGCTTGGCCGCCGCCGTCGCTGCCACGCTCGCGGCGCGCCGCGCCAGCACCGCCTCGCGGTGCGCGATATACGCGTTCGCCGCCAGGATGATGCCGGCACCGATCAGCGTCCATCGGTCCACGCTTTCGTCAAACAACAGCCAGCCACACAGCGTCACCAGCGGCAGCTGCAGGAAGCTGATCGGGGTCAGGGCCGATACCTCGCCCAAGCGCAAAGCGCGCGTCCACAGCAGCTGGCCGACCGTGCCCATCACGCCCGTCGCCACCAGCCACACCCACGCCAGGCCCGTGGGCCAGACCCACACGAACACGGCCGGCACCAGCGACAACGGCACCCAGAACACGTAGGTGTAGAGCACCACGGTGTCGGCGCTGTCCACGCGGGTCAGCTGCTTGATCTGGATCGCCACCAGCGAACTGAGCAGGGCCGCGGCCACGGCGATCAGGCTGCCGGCGGAAAAGCCCGCCGTGCCCGGCCGCACGATCACCAGCACGCCGATGAAACCGACCACCACCGCCGCCCAGCGCCGCACGCGCACGGTTTCACCCAGCCAAAGCACCGCGGCGATGGTCACGAACAACGGTGTGGAGTAGGACAGCGACACCGCCTGCGCCAGGGGCAGGTGGCCCAGCGCCCAGAACGCGCAGAGCATCGAGCCAAGGCCGATCGCGCTGCGCACGAAATAGCGCGGCAGCTGCTGGGTCTTCAGCGGCGCACGGCCCGGCCGCAGCAGCATCGGCAACAGTGCCAGCAGGCCGAACGCGTTGCGGAAGAACGCGACTTCCTGGGTCGGCACGTAGCGCGTCGCATAGCGGATGGCGATGGCCATCAGGCCAAACGCCATCGTGCTGGCGAGCATCAGCAGCGCCGCCCGCGCCGGGGTGGCGAGCGCGGGCCGTGCCGGGGCGTTCACCACTGGGCGCCGAGCAGGCGCGGCTCCGGTTCGATCGGCACGCCGAACTTCTCCAGCACCGAGGCGGAGATGCGTCGTGCCAGGTCCAGCAGTTCGGCGCCGGTGGCGTTGCCGTGGTTGACCAGCACCAAGGCATGGCTGGGGGCCACGCCGGCGTCGCCTTCGCGGAAACCCTTCCAGCCGCAGGCGTCGATCATCCACGCCGCCGAGACCTTGCGCTGGTCATCGCGCTCGGCCGGGAACACCGGCACCTCGGGGAAGTGCTGCTGCAGCACCTCCACCTGTTCCAGCGGCAGCACCGGGTTCTTGAAGAAGCTGCCAGCGTTGCCCAGCACGTCCGGGTCGGGCAGCTTGCGGCGGCGGATGGTGATGACCGCATTGGCCACGTCCACCGCGCTGGGCAGCTCCACGCCCTGTGCCTGCAGTTCCTCGCGGATGCCGGCGTAGTCCATGCGCAGGTCGTGCAGCAGCGGCAGTCTCAGTTCGATGGCGGTGATCAGGTAGCGGTCGGGCTGCTGCTTGAACACGCTGTCGCGGTAACCGAAGCCACACTGTTCGTTGTCCATGCGCACCCAGGCCTGCTCCTGGCAGTCCCAGGCTTCGACGGTCTGGATGAACTCGCCCACCTGCGCGCCATAAGCGCCGATGTTCTGGATCGGCGCCGCACCGGCAGTGCCGGGAATCAGCGCGAGGTTTTCCAGACCGGACAGGCCTTCCTGCAGCGACCACATCACCAGACCGTGCCAGGACACACCGGCGCCGGCGCGGATGACCGCGTGGTCGGCGCGGTGTTCAAGGAAGCTGATGTCGCGGTTGCCGAACACCAGCACGGTGCCCGGCAGGTCATCGGCGATGAGTACGTTGCTGCCGCTGCCCAGCACCAGCAGCGGGCCGTTGGCTACGCTGGGCAGGGCCAGCACGTCCGGCAGCAGGGCGGGGTCGTGCAGTTCCAGCAGCTGCGCCGCATTGGCGCGCACGTGGAAGGTGTTCAGCGCCTGCAGCGGGGCGTTTTCGGTAAGGGTCCAGCGCAGCGGTGCGGCGGAGGTATCGTGGCCGTCCATGGGTGCGCTCACAGCGGCGCCACCGCGCCACGGCTGGGCGCTTCGCGGCGGCGACGGATCGCCTCCACGCACTCGGCCACCAGCGACGGGCCACGGTAGATCAGGCCGCTGTAGCACTGCACCAGGGCGGCGCCAGCGGCCATCTTGGCCACCGCGTCGGCACCGGAGAGGATGCCACCCACGCCGACCAGGGGCACCGATTCGGGCAGGCGTGCGCGCAGGCGACGCAGCACCAGGGTCGACTGGTCCAGCACCGGCGCACCGGACAGGCCGCCGGCCTCGCTGGCCAGCGGATCGCCGGCGATGCCGCTGCGATCGATGGTGGTGTTGGTGGCGATCACGCCGTCCACCTGCAGTTCGCCCAGCACGCGCGCGGCGGCGTCGATGTCGCGCTCGCTCAGGTCCGGCGCCACCTTCACCAGCATCGGCACCCGGCGACCGTGCTGCGCGGCCAGGGTTTCCTGGCGGTCACGCAGCTGGCTGACCAGCTGGCGCAGCGCGGTCTCTTCCTGCAGTTCGCGCAGGCCAGCGGTGTTGGGCGAGGAGATGTTGACGGTGACGTAGTCGGCCAGCGGATACACCTTGTCCAGGCAGGCAATGTAGTCATCGACCGCCTGCTCGTTGGGGGTGTCCTTGTTCTTGCCGATGTTGATGCCGAGCAGGCCGCGGCGGTTGCGCGCGCGCTCGACGTTGCGCACCAGCGCATCGACACCGGCATTGTTGAAGCCCATGCGGTTGATGATGGCCTGGTGCGTCGGGAGCCGGAACAGCCGCGGCTTCGGGTTGCCATCCTGCGGGCGCGGGGTGATGGTGCCGATCTCGACGAAGCCGAAGCCCAACGCGAACAAGGCATCGATGTGCTCGCCGTTCTTGTCCAGGCCGGCGGCCAGGCCGACCGGATTGGGGAAGGTCAGCCCGAACACCGTGCTCGGCATCGGCGCGATGCGTGCGGCCAGCAGCGGCGTGGTGCCGGTGCGGTAGGCCAGGTCCAATGCGGACAGGCCGAGGCCGTGGGCGCGCTCGGCGTCGAGCGAGAACAGTAGGGGGCGGGCAAGCGAATACATGCGTCGGTTCAGTCCAGCGTGCCGAGGAAGGCTCGGGTTCGATATTCAAAGGCGACCTGTCCATCCACCGCATGGGCGTTGAACAGGTCCTGCAACGCCGCCAGCATCGGCGCATGGCGCGGGTGCCCGGGCTGCGGTGCGTAGGAAGAAGACAGCAGGCGCCCGCGCAGGGCGTCGAAGTCCAGGTGCTGCACGTTGGGCAGCTCGATCATGCCGCGCAGGCCGGGGCCGAACCAGGCCTGCATGGTGGCGTCGTCCTGGTAGCGCTCGGCCACCGCGGTGTAATCGGTGCCGTAGTCCAGCAGCAGCTGCTCGTAGCCGACCAGGAACGGGCTGGCATCGAGCAGGCGCGAGTTCCAGTAGATCAGGGTCAGTCCGCCCGGGTGCAGGATGCGCTGCCATTCGGCACGCACCGCCACGGTGTCGAACCAGTGGAAGGCCTGCGCGGCGCTGACCAGATCGACGCTGGCATCGGCCAGCCCGGTCGCCTCGGCGCGGCCATCGACGGCGCGGAACAGCGGAAACTGCGGTGCCAGCCACTGCTCGGCCGCCGCGCGCATGGCCGCATTCGGCTCCACCGCCACCAGCGGATGGCCGGCGGCCAGGAACTGGCGGCTGGAAATGCCGGTGCCGGCACCGATGTCGGCGACGAGCGCCGCGGGGGGCACTGCCATCGGCCCATGCAGCCAGTCCATCAGGGCCGCGGGATAGTCCGGGCGGTAGCGCACGTAATCGGCGACCCGGCTGCTGAAGCGTTCAGTGCTGTCCGACGCGCTCATGGCGGTCAGTTCGACAGCGTGGCCAGCCAGGCCAGACCGCCGAAGAACAGGACGAGGACCAGCAGGCCCAGGCCCAGCATGATCACGTTCAACCAGCCCAGGATGAGGCCGGTCAGGGCCAGTCCATCGCCTTCCAGCTCGGCGGGACGGCGGCGGATCTCGCTGCGGGCCATGTGCCCGGTGATGATGGCCACGATGCTGGCCACGAAGGGCAGCACGGTCCAGCTGGCGATGCCCAGCACCAGGCTGAGGACGGCCAGGCCGCTTGTCTGTCGGGGTGCCACGCTCATGGGGATCCTCCTTGGCAGTGCACACATGATAGTGCCTGCGGGCCAGCAAGCCCATGGGCGGGACAGCAGCGGTAGCGCCGGGCCATGCCCGGCGAGCGCGGCGCGCGACCCAGCTTCAGCCCATCAACACCTGGCCACCATCCACGTTGAGCACGTGGCCGGTGATCCAGCGCGCCAGCGGCGAGCACAGGAACAGCGCGGCGTCGGCGATCTCGCGCGGGTGGCCGAAGCGACCGAACGGGATCCGCGCCAGGGTGCCCTGGTACAGCGCGGGGTCCTCCACGCGGCGTCGGTCCCACAGGCCATCGGTAAACTCGATCGAGCCCGGCGCGATGGCATTGACCCGGATGCGGTCCGCCGCCAACGCCAGCGCCTGCGAGGTGGTGTAGTGCGAGAGGGCGGCCTTGGCCGCCGCATACGGCGCGCCACCGGGCCGGGGCTGCTGGGCGGCGATCGAGGACAGGTTGAGGATGCAGGCGTCATCCGAGGCCCGCAGCCAGGGCAGGGCCAGGCGGGAGGCACGTACGGCCGCCATCAGGTCAACCTGCAGGCTGGCCGCCCAGCCGTCCTCGTCGTCGGCCATGCCGTAGCCGGTGGCGTTGTTGACCAGTACGTCGATGCCGCCAAGCGCATCGGCGGCGGTCTGCAGCCAGCCGCCGATCTGCTCGACCTCGGCCAGATCGGCCGCGGCAACATGGAGGGGCGTGCCCTGCGCCTCGGCGTCTGCCTGCAGTGCCTGCAGCCCGGGCAGGCCGCGGGCGCAGACCGAAACCCGTGCGCCGGCGCCGGCGAATGCCAGCGCCAGTTCACGACCGATGCCCTTGCTGCCGCCGGCGATGAGCACGCGGCGGCCGGTGAAGTCGAGGGTCGGAGCCCCTGTGGAGATCCGACCCTGGGCAGGGGTCAGATCCCCGGAGGGGCTCTGACCCGCAGCAATGGCCGAAACCTCTGCCATTACAGGTCGAACTTGATGCCCTGGGCCAGCGGCAGCGAATCCGAGTAGTTGATGGTGTTGGTCTGGCGGCGCATGTAGACCTTCCACGCATCCGAACCCGACTCACGACCACCGCCGGTGTCCTTCTCGCCGCCGAAGGCGCCGCCGATCTCCGCACCGGACGTGCCGATGTTGATGTTGGCGATGCCGCAGTCGCTGCCGGCCGCCGACAGGAACTTCTCGGCGGTCTTCAGGTTCTGGGTGAAGATCGAGGACGACAGGCCCTGCGGCACGCCGTTCTGCATGTCGATGGCTTCATCGAGGCTGTCGTACGGCATGACGTACAGGATCGGCGCGAAGGTTTCGTGCTGGACCACCGCGTCGCTGTTCTTCAGGCCCGAGACAATGGCCGGCAGCACGAAGTTGCCTGCGCGGTCGATGCGGGTGCCACCGGTTTCGATGGTGCCGCCGGCGGCCTTGGCCTGGGCGATGGCATCGAGGAACTGCTGCACGGCGCCGTCGCTGTTCAGCGGGCCCATCAGGTTGGCGGCATCGGTCGGATCACCGATCTTGCCTTCCACCTGCTTGTAGGCCTTGACCAGGGTGGCCAGCACGTCGGCGTAGATCGAGCGGTGCACGATCAGGCGGCGGGTGGTGGTGCAGCGCTGGCCGGCGGTACCGACGGCGCCAAACACGATGCCCGGCACGGCCAGCTTCAGGTCGGCGGTCTCGTCGAGGATGATGGCGTTGTTGCCACCCAGCTCCAGCAGGCAGCGGCCCAGGCGGCGGGCGACCTTCTCGTTGACGGTGCGGCCGACCTGGGTCGAGCCGGTGAAGCTGATCAGCGGCACGCGGCGGTCATCCACCATCTTTTCCGACAGGGCGGTGCCCGCATCGTTGACCAGGAAGAAGATGTCCGGGAAGCCGGCCTCGCGCAGCGCGTCGTTGCAGATGCGCATGGAGGCGATGGCGGTCAGCGGGGTCTTGTTGGACGGCTTCCAGATGCAGATATCACCGCAGATGGCGGCCAGGAAGGCATTCCAGCTCCACACCGCCACCGGGAAGTTGAAGGCCGAGATGATGCCGACCAGGCCCAGCGGGTGGTACTGCTCGTACATGCGGTGGCCGGGGCGCTCCGAATGCATGGTGTAGCCGTACAGCATGCGGCTCTGGCCCACGGCGAAATCGGCGATGTCGATCATCTCCTGCACTTCGCCATCGCCTTCGGGCTTGCTCTTGCCCATTTCCAGGGCGACCAGCGAACCCAGGGCGTCCTTGTGCTTGCGCAGCGCTTCGCCGCACAGGCGCACGGCTTCGCCGCGGCGCGGGGCCGGGGTGGTGCGCCAGGTCTTGAAGGCTTCCTGGGCACGGGCGATGACCGTGTCGTATTCGGCCTCAGTGGTGGCGCGGACCTGCGCGATCGGCTCGCCGGTGGTCGGGTTGACCGGGGTGATCAGCTCACCGCCGGTGGCGCTCGACCATTCCCCGTTGCCCAGGTAGGTGCCAGCGTTGATCGCGTCCAGACCAAGGGACTTGAGCAGCTCGGAAGACATGCAGACTCCTGTATTTCGTTACGTAGTTGGTGCCGCCACGGGCAGATGGGGGATGCGGCGGACTGAACCGGCGATGGTAGCAGAGGGATGTGGCGGGGCTTGGTGCAGTGCGGGGTGGGGTGGCCCCGCCTGCTCGCCCTTGGCGCGCCTGTTCAGGCAGGCAGAACGTCCATTGCAGCGGGTGCCATGCCAGGGGCTGGGGGCTGGGGAGACCATGCTGGCGGGCTTCGATGCCACTGCCAGGCGCTCTCGATGATCGGTGCCAGCTCGGTCCATTGCGGCTGCCATCCCAGTACTTCGCGGGCGCGGGCGGAGGAGGCGACCAGGCTTGCCGGATCGCCCGGTCGGCGCTCAGCCAGTTCGAAGGGAATACTGCGGCCGGAGACCGAACCCGCTGCAGCGATCACTTCCCGGACCGAGAACCCGCGACCGTTACCCAGGTTGAAGGCATGCGCACCGGGGGTGTCATCCATGTAGCACAAGGCCAGTGCGTGGGCCTGGGCCAGATCCTGCACATGGACATAGTCGCGGACGCACGTGCCGTCGGGTGTTGCGTAGTCATCGCCGAAGACCCTCATCGCTGAGCCGATGCCCAGCGCCGCGCGCAGGACATTGGGGATCAGATGGGTTTCGCAGGCGTGGGCCTCGCCGATGCCGTGGTCGGGCAGGGCGCCCGCAGCATTGAAGTAGCGCAGGCACGTCGAGCGCAGGCCGTAGGCAGCCGCGGCATCGGCGAGGATGCGCTCTGCCATCAGCTTGCTGGCGCCATAGGGGTTAATGGGCGCCTTGGGATGGTCCTCATCAATGACGTCTGCCTGTGGATTGCCAAAAACGGCGGCCGTGGACGAGAACACGATCCGGTCGACGTCGTGGCGGCGCATGGCCTGCAGCAGGTTGAGAGTGCCGGTTACGTTGTTGGCGTAGTAGTCGTAGGGCTGGCTGACCGATTCGCCCACAAGCGATCGGGCTGCGAAATGCATGACGGCATCGAACCGGCGCCCCGTGAAGGCGCGCTCCAGGGACTCAGGGGAAAGAAGGTCTGCCTCGATCAACTCTCCCCAGCGGATGGCGTCGCGGTGGCCGGTGGACAAGTTGTCCAGCACGGTGACGCTATCGCCGCGCTCGGTGAGGTACTGGGCCATGTGGCTGCCGATGTAGCCGGCGCCGCCGCAGATGAGGATGTGCCTCATGCATCTTCCGTGTTGCTAGGTGGGGGCGGCATCGTAGCAGGCACAGCCTTGACGGGGTCGCTTGCCGAGATCGACACGATCTTTGTAGTAGTGCCTCGCCTATTCAGTATATAGGGTGCCTTTGCAATCAGATGGTTAGATGGCGCGCAGCTAGGAGTAGCCGTGTTGTTAATCGAATTTCCGCTACTTTCTCAGGCTGAATTCAGGCACAATCGTCACGTTATTGGCCAGCTTGATCCACGGATGTGTGCCGACAGGGGAGTTCGGTGCGTGCCGCCGCCCGGCGGTGCCGTGGTTCGCCCCTTGGAGATGTCAGTGCTACACGGATCCGTAGAAGACCTGCCCGGCAATTCCCTTCGATCCAGACGAAGGGTCGAGGCGCGTGCCGCCCTCGAACTGGCGCTGCGCCTCGGGGATCTGTTCGTAGTCCCGGTGTCCGCCATTCTTTCCCACATGGTGTTCTATGGTTCGGCCGCGCCGGACCCGTCGCAGCGGGTGGTGTTTGGCGCCGTGCTGCTGAGCGCGATGGTCTGCTTCATGATCGGGCCGGTTTACCGCGCATGGCGTGGCCGCGGCCTTGTGGTGGATCTGTGGATCCTCCTGCTGGCGTGGTCCTGCAGTTTCGGGTTGTTCTCCTTCTATGCAGTCCTGGTCGACATGGCCGGGGCTGTTCCCACGCGTTGGCTGCTGACCTGGTATGTGTCAGGCCTGATCGGCATGGTGGGCGTGCGCGTATTGTTGCGGGTGCAACTGCACCGCCTGCGCGCGCGGCCTGGATCGCGAGCGCGTGCTGCTGGTCGGCCTGCGCTCGTCGGGGCTGAAGCTGCACCGCCTGCTGCGCGGCAAGCCTGAGCTGGGCAAGGAAGTGGTCGGCTACTTCTCCGCCAAGGGCGATCTTGCGACGCGCCGCGGCGGCGATGCACCCCGTTGCCTGGGGGCGCTGGCCGACCTCCCGCGTTACATGGACCAGCATCGCGGCGAATTCGATCAGTTGTGGGTGTCGATGACCCCCGGCGATGCCGCTGACATGAAGGCCATGCTGAAGCAGATCGAGCGCTTCCCTGTGCCGGTGCGGCTGATTCCGGACACCACCGGCTGGGGCACGCTTAATCCGGGCGTGCATCAGGTCGGCAACGTGCCGATGATCGGTGTGCGCCAAGGCCTGGCGGATCACAATTTCCGATTGGCCAAGCGCATCGAAGACATCCTGGTGGCGGGTCTGGCCGTAATCATGTTGGCGCCGGTGTTCGCCGTGTTGGCGATCGGCGTCAAGCTGAGCTCGCCTGGCCCGGTGCTGTTCCGTCAGCGTCGCCACGGCCTCGGCGGCAAGGAATTTTCCATGCTGAAGTTCCGCTCCATGCGGGTCCATGCGGAGGGCTCCTCGGACAAGATTACCCAGGCCACCCGCAACGATCCGCGCGTGACCCGCTTTGGCGCCTTCCTGCGTCGCAGCAGCCTGGATGAATTGCCGCAGTTCTTCAATGTGCTGGGCGGCAGCATGTCGGTCGTTGGGCCGCGGCCGCATGCCGTGCAGCACAACAATCACTACGAGCGCCTGATCGACCGCTACATGCACCGCCACTACGTCAAGCCGGGCATTACCGGTTGGGCGCAGGTGCACGGGCTGCGAGGCGAAACCCCCGAGCTGCGCTCGATGAAGAAGCGCGTGCAGTACGACATCGACTACATCCGCCGCTGGAGCCCGACGCTGGATGTGCGCATCATCGTGATGACGGCATTCAAGGTGCTGGGCCAGAAGTCGGCGTATTGAGGCTCTACTGAGCGGGGAAGTGCGACGTAATGCCATGAATTTGCTGGCCATTTCATCGCGTGTAACGTCATCGTAAGGTATCCTGTATGGCTGCCGCCGTCCCACTTGGGGTCGCGGCGCTGCATGGAATGCCACAGGATCGAAGTCAGTGTTCAAGAACGTTCTATTCGTATGTGTCGGCAACATCTGCCGCAGTCCTTCGGCTGAAGTCATGCTCAGGCAGGCTGTGGCCGGCAAGGGCATCCAGGTCTCCTCCGCAGGGCTGGGGGCGCTGGTCGGCCATGGCATTGATGCCACGGCACAGGAATTGCTGGTGGAGCAGGGCATGGATGGTCTGGCGCACCGCGCCCGGCAGATCGATGACGCCATCCTGGGAGCTGCCGATCTGGTGCTGACCATGGAGCGGAAGCATGTGCGTCGCATTGCCGAAATCGCACCGCAGGCCTCGGGAAAGACGTTCCTGCTGGGCAAGTGGCAGCAGGAGCAGGAGATTCCTGATCCGTACCGCCAGCAGCGGCCGGCATTCGAGCATGTTTACAAGCTGATGGCTGAGGGTGTTGAGAGTTGGGCGCGGCACTTCTAGTGCTGCTGCCATCCTTCTGCCCCAGCCCGTAACCAATTGAAGAGCGCTTACTGATGACCACCGACACCCGTAATCCGGCACAGGACGATGCCGATGAAATCGATCTGCGGCAGCTGCTTGGCACGTTGATTGACCATAAGTGGTGGATTGCGGGCATCACTGGAGCGTTCTTCGCCGTTGCGGTGGCCTACGCCTTGCTGGCGACGCCGATCTATCGTGCTGATGCCATCGTGCAGGTGGAGTCGAAGGTGCCGAGCCTGCCGGGTCTTTCCGATATCAGCCAATCCCTTGGCATGGGTGGCGGTGCTGCCGAGGCAACCACCGAAATCGCATTGATTACTTCTCGCGCGGTAGTGGGTAGTGCTGTTGATGCGCTGAGGCTGGATGTTGAGGTTGAGCCAAATCGTTTCCCGCTGATTGGTGGCTACTTTGCCCGCAAGTCGGAACGTGCGGATCCGGAGAAGTTGGCCGACCCGCGGTTTGGGATGTCCAGGTTTGGTTGGGGCGGTGAGAGACTTGAGGTCTTCCAGCTCGATGTTCCGCGTCATCTTTTTGCTGAGCCTCTGACCCTGATTGCAGGTGAGAAGGGTGCCTATGAGCTCATGGATGATTCCGGCAACCAGCTGCTGAAGGGGCAGGTTGGGAAGGTCGCCTCTGGAAAGGGGGTTGTGATGCAGGTCGCCGAGATGCGCGCACATCCGGGCATGCGCTTTGAAGTGACGCGTCAGCGTCATCTCAAGGTGGTTGGCGAGCTGCAGAAGAAGGTCGCCGTAAGCGAGTCGGGCAAGGAGTCCGGCATTCTCACGCTTGCCTATGAGAATGCCGATGCCGAGTTGGCCCAGCGTTTTCTGCAGCAGGTGGCGCAGGCATATGTTCGCCAGAATGTTGAGCGAAACTCCGCAGAGGCTTCGGCACAGCTGACCTTCGTGAAGGAACAGCTGCCTAATGTGCGTAATCAGGTGGACGCAGCGCAAAAGGCTTTGGCGGCTTACCAGACTCGCGCCAACTCGGTCGATCTGAGCCTGCAGACCAAGGGTCTTCTTGATCAGGAGGTCGCCGTCGAAACCAGCATCCAGCAGCTCCGCCTCCAGCAGGCGGAAATGGATCGCAAGTTCACGCGTGATCATCCGGCGTACCAAGCATTGATGCGACAGATCGGCGAGCTGGAGGGCCGCAAGAGCGGCTTCCAAGGCCAGGTGAAGCAGCTGCCCGAAGCGCAGCAGGAACTGCTGCGTTTGACCCGTGACCTGCAGGTCAGCAATGAAATGTATACCGGCATGCTCAACCAGGCGCAGCAGCTTGATGTGGCGCGTGCAGGTACGGTCGGCAATGTGCGCATCGTTGATGCGGCCGAGGTTGATTCAACCACCCCGGTTCGACCGCGCAAGGCGCTTGTTGTGCTCATCGGCGCGGTTCTCGGCGCGTTCCTTTCCATTGCCCTGGTCCTGCTGAAGCAGATGCTCAATCGTGGCGTGGAGGACCCCGCGCAGATTGAGGAACTTGGCCTGCCCGTCTATGCCTCAATTCCTGTGAGTGCGCAGCAGCAGAGCGACTCTGTCCGTGGCAAGTTCCGTGCAGACGGGAAGTTGCATCTGCTCGCCGTCAAGGATCCAGCTGACCTGGCGATCGAGGCCGTACGGAGCCTGCGTACCAGCCTGCATTTCGCCCGCCTGGAGGCAAAGAACAACATCGTTCTGATCTCTGGCGCCAGCCCGAATGCGGGCAAGACGTTCGTTTCGTCGAATCTCGCCGCCGTCATCGCGCAGGCTGGTCAGCGCGTCCTCATCATCGATGCTGACATGCGCAAGGGGACGCTGCATAAGGCGTTGGGTGCTGTGCAGTCGCCTGGCCTTTCGGATCTTCTGGTGGGCAAGGCTGATCTGGCGCAGGTCGTGCGTACGCTGCCGGGCATCGACAGCCTTAGTTTCATTACCCGCGGTGACGTTCCTCCGAACCCATCCGAGCTGTTGATGCATGCGAACTTCACGCAGCTTCTTGAAACTCTGTCGCCTCAATACGATTTGGTGATTGTCGATACGCCGCCTATTCTTGCTGTGACGGACGCGGCAATCATTGCGCATCATGCTGGTACCTGTCTGATGGTGGCGCGCTTTGGCTTGAATCAGGCCAAGGAGCTGGCCCTGGCGAAGCGCAGGTTCGAGCAGAACAACGTCCGGATCAAGGGTGCGATCTTCAATGCTGTCGAGCGGCGTGCGACGGGCTATTACAGCTATGGATACTACGAGTACAAGTCGAGTACCTGAGGATTTAATGAGGTGCAGTGCGCCCGGTCGGAAACGCTGAATGTGATTGCTTGTGGCCCCTGCGATCAATGAATGGAGGGCCACGGAGTTGCTAAACAAGATCGGTTCAAAGGCAGGTCGCAGCGGGCGCTACGTGATGATCATCACGTTGCTCCTTGCCAATGTGACGAATCTCCTGATTCAGATCTTCCTTCCGCGTGCGTTGGTGCCCTCGGAGTACGTCAGTTTCTCTGTCTTCTGGGCGTCTGGTCAGCTGCTGGCTGCCGTTCTGTTCGAGTGGCTGCGGATTGGAGTAGTTAGGTATTCAGAGGCTGGTCGTCCGGAAGACGCCGAGAGGCTGCGCGCGGCACTGAATTTTTGCTATGCGTTTATTGTCAGCGTAACGCTGATGATTTCGGTGATCTGCATGGCGGCCGGCTCGCCTGGGCAGGCCCTTTACTGGGTCGGCTTTGGACTTCTCTACGCCTGCAGTCAGGGTGCTTTCGATTACAGCCAGGCAAGGCTCCGGGCCCAGTTCAGGAACAAGGCGTTCGCGGCGAGCTGGGCGTTGAGAAGTGTTCTTTCGCTTGCACTGACGCTCGGTGTCGCTTATTGGACGGGAAGTGCGGCGTCGGCCGCATTGGCGCTCTGTGCCTCTTTCCTTGCCTGGCTCATGACCGTGAGTGTGCTCAAGTGGCGTCTGCCATCGCTGGACAAGCGATCCATTAGATTTCTGATCCGATACGGCATCCCGGCAGCGCTGGCGGGCATACTCGCCTACGCATTGCCGGTTGCGGCACGCCACCTGGTTTCCTCCGTGGCGGGTTCGGACCAATCCGCGGGAATGCTCCTTAGTATCGACGTCGCGCAGAAGATACTCATGGCAATCGGCGCCGCGCTGAATCTTCTGCTGCTGCAGCCGCTCATCCGATCAGTCGATGCTGATGCCGAGTCTGCCCCTGCCGCGCTTGGTGATCATCTCATCCGAGTCATCGCCATTGTGACTGCTGCCGCGGTTTGCCTTGCTTTGGCGATGGATGAGTTAAGGGAGTTTGTCCCAGCCGCCTACGCGCTTGGCTACACTCTGTACATCTGGCCAGCTACGATCGCCATCGCTCTGCTTTGCGTCAAGAGTTTTGGCATTGATGCGATGTTTGTGGTTACTGGAGGAACGCACTACTCGGCCCTCACAAGCGCGATGTCGTTGATCATTGCAGCGCTCGGATGGGTCTCGCTTCATGTGTTCAGCGCGCTTGGGCCGCTGGAGATTCTGGTCTCGCTCGTTATTGCGCTTCTGCTTGGTGCGGGCGCTGGTCTTGCATTTGCGCGTAGAAAGTATGGAATTGAAGTCAGATGGCGGGATGTGCTTTGCGTCGCGTCAGCATCCCTGGTGGCAGTTGGCGTCAACTGGGCCTTGCCAGACGAGCTGCGCGTGCGATCTGTTCCTGTCGGTGCGTTGGTTGCTGGGGGGGTCTATATGAGCTTCTACCTTGTCTGTAATTTGCAGGGTTGCTCCACGCTGATGAGAGGCTTGATGAACAACCGGGTGCGCTCATGAGGATTTCCCTGCTGAACAATCTCTATGCGCCATACCACGTTGGCGGTGCGGAGAAGTCAGTTGAGTCACTTGCCCATGGGCTGGTGCAGTTGGGTCATGACGTTTCAGTCCTGACCCTGCACGAGGGTCCTTCGATCGAGGTTGACTCCGGAAGCGGGATCAAAGTAATTCGAATTCCATTGAGGAATTCGTACTGGCCATTTGGGCCGAAGGAGGTTCGTGCCTCTTGGCGGAAGGCTATCTGGCATGCAAGAGACTTCTTCAATCTAGGCGCGCGAAAGGACATTGCGCATGCCCTTGGTGAGCTTCGACCTGACCTCGTGCATACCAACAATGTCTCGGGATTCTCCGTGTCTGCGTGGGATGCGGCTTCGCGGATGGGCATCCCAATCGTGCACACTGCGCGGGATTATCATCTGCTTCATCCCAATTCCACGTTGTTTGGTGGTGGAAAGCCCGAGGGGGAGCTGGCGTTTGACTCGAGGCTGTGGGTCGCTGGAAAGCGACCCTTCTCTCGAAAGGTAACTCATTTTGTGGCAATAAGTGAGTATGTGAAAGAAATTCATCTTCGTGCTGGTCTATTCGAGCGCGGTTCGGCCAGTGTTGTTTACAATTCGGTCAGTGCCCCTGATGTGGGCTATTGCTCGGCGCTTCTCGAAAATCAGAAGGTGTATGGATTTATCGGTCGACTGGATCCATCCAAAGGAATTGAAAAAGTTATTGAAGCTGCCAAGCTGCGGCCCGAGCTGCGCTGGGTCATAGCAGGTGATGGAAGGCTGGACTATGTCGACTCGCTCCGTCGCTCTGCTCCATCGAATGTGGAATTTCTGGGCAAGGTCCGTCCTTCCTCATTCTTTGCGCGAATCAATGTCCTGGTAATCCCGTCGCTCTGGGCCGAGCCTCTTGGGCGGGTCGCAATCGAGGCGTACATGCACGGAGTTCCCGTTGTTTCGTCTGGCCTGGGCGGACTTGGTGACATCGTTAAGGACGGTTGGACTGGATTTCTCTTTGATCCTTTCAGTGTCGAAAGTTTGCTTGGTGCCGTAGATAAAATCGACGCATCAGATTTCAATGGTCTTGCTTCCAATTGCAGGAGCTATTCGAACGAGTTCACCGAGCGAGCGGTTGCGATGCAATATGTGGATGTCTACCAGAAAGCAAGGGCAAAAATCTAATGGGGCTGCTGCACGATCTAAAGGCGCCACGTGAGCGCGGCTTCCATGGGCGCTTGGTCATTTCGATAATGCTATTGGAGCGAAGCTGTGGCTGGAAGGCGCCATTCCGTTTGCTTAGAAGGATCATTTGTCAGATGGTCTATCACTGCGAAATTAATCCCGCATCATTCATTTCATCTTCCGCTATCGCGTCGCTTCGATTGCCCCATCCCTATCTGATTGTTGTGCATCGCGATGTGGAAATTGGTGAGAGAGTGACGTTTTTCCATGGTGTGACCATAGGCGCTCGCGAAGGTCGACATACCGGTGTCCCTGTTATCGGTAGCGATTGCTACCTGGGTACGGGTGCCACCCTAATAGGCCCTTTGAGGCTTGGCGACGGGGCGCGGATTGGTGCGAATTGTCTTGTGCTTTCGGATGTTGCCGCTGGCGAAACAGTAGTGAGCAATAGGGTCTAAGGGGCGTCGTATGTTCAAGCGGGATCAGTTTTTCTTTGATGATCGTTGGGATGGTCCGACGGGTATCGGCCGCTATTGCAGGGAGTTGAAGCGTCGATTTTCGTCCAGCTTGTCCCTCCCGTTGCGGGGAAATCCTGCGGGAGCTCTGGACGTAATCCGGTTGACTGCATTCATGTTTCTCAATAAGAGTGCGAGGGTTGTTTCCCCTGGATTTGCTGCGCCTTTGCTCGGGCTTTCGCGGTTTGTACTGTCTGTGCATGACCTTAACCATGTGGATACCAGTCATAACACTGGATTCCTTAAGAGACTCTACTATCGATGCGTTCTGCTGAGGGCGTGCCGGAAGTCGGCGGTGGTGCTTACAGTTTCGGAATTCTCCAAGAACAGGATACTGGTTTGGTCCGGGGCGTCTGCCGATCGCGTGGTGGTAGTTGGGAATGGAGTTTCAGAGGTTTTTCTCTCTAGCTCAAAGAACGATGTGACTCGAGATGCAGGGCGTGGCTACATCCTCTGTGTGGGAAATCGAAAATCCCATAAGAATGAGCGGGCGGCCGTGCGTGCATTGGCTGCACTGGAGAACTACCCAGACTTGAGCTTGGTGTTCTCGGGAGTGCCATCCGATGACCTGATGGACCTTGCGCGGCGGTTTGGAGTAGAGAATCGAGTTCGCTTCTCTGGATTCGCGAGTGAGGAGCAGTTGGCTTCGTTGTACGCCAATGCGTCGTTGCTACTGTTTCCATCCTTCTATGAAGGCTTCGGCTTGCCTGCCGTGGAAGCAATGGCAACTGGCTGTCCCGTAATTGCATCGAGGACAACCGCACTGGGAGAGGTCTGCGATGACGCCGCAGTGCTGGTGTCGCCAGAATCAGACGAGGAGATCGTAGCGGCCGTTGATGCAGTACTTGCCTCGGTCGATTTGCGGCTGGAGCTCAAGGAGCGTGGGTTGCGGCGAGCCGATGTCTTTTCCTGGGCGGCGGTGCATCAGCGGGCAGAGGCGGCCGTCGCTGCTGCATTTGGCAATAAGGTTCCCCTGAAATGATCATGCGGGTGAGCATTCCCATTGTTCCATCGGCTGGTGGCAGGCTCGAGCATGAGTTCGGTTTGCGATCCTGGCTTTCCTTTGCAATCATCGTATGCATCGGTTTTCAACAGTTTCCGGTAGTTCGTGTTGGTGGCTCGTTCAGGCTATACGAACTTCTGGCGTTGGCGCTGCTAATGGTCTCACTAGCGTCCAGGTCCATTTTCAGGCAGCGCGAACTATGGTCGTTCGCATTTCTGGTGTTCTCACCGGTGCTGTCGCTAGTCGTATTCTGGGTCGCTTGGAAGGATGATATCAGTGGATATTATGAGCGATTTGGCGTGCTGGGACAGCTTCGCTACACCACTTGGGCTGCGACGGTAGTCCCGTGTTTCTATTTTCTGCTTTGTTGGGTGGCATTCTCTGAGATAAGTCGATCCAAGGCGCTGTTTAGTCGGCGTGAACTGGTCATTCGTTGGATTGTGTATTCCGGGAACTTCATCGGATTGTTTGCGCTGTTTGCCGCATTCATGAACGGTGTTCTCGGTGTCCAGACTCCAATCCAGTTGCTTCCTGAGTTCGTGCAGAATGTAGGAAAAATTAGCTACGGCTTCAGAGCGTATGGGTTCAGTCAGGAGCCCAGCTTTTATGTGCTCTATCAGGGCTGGGTAATTCTGTTGACCTACTACTATCGACATTTATTTCCCAGAGTTCTTGGATTTTATTTTCTAACTGTCGCGGCAGTTTGCTTGGTTCTCACAATGTCCAGTGCTCTGATCGGTCTTGTGGGCGCCGTTGGCCTGACAAGCCTGATGGTTGGCACTGTTAGGGGCAGGATGAAGCGGATTGCTGTCTTCGCGACACTTCTCGGGATGGCCCTTGGTGCTGCGTATCTTGCCGGTTACGGCGGAATGCTTGAGTATGCCTTCTATCACAAGCTCGTGGGATTCTTTTCCGTTCCGACAACTACGTTGGACTCCGGGCAGTTTCGGGCCTACACGTCATTAATCGGTCTGGAGATATTTAAGGAGTATCCGATAACCGGCGTTGGTCCGGGTGCGAGCATTTTCTTTATGCATGCGCATGAGTACAAGATTCCTATTTATGTCTTCGGCGAGAGTCTGAATCCGGGCTCGTTCCCTCAGAATTCATACGCCGCGATTCTTGCGGAGTTGGGTCTTATTGGTTCTGTTTGCTTTCTGATGTTCTCTTTCTATATAGCTTCGAGGGTTCTTAAGTGTGCGCGTCAGAATGATGAGGCTCTGCCCTATCTTGTGGGCGTTGTCTTTACTTTTGCGTCGCTACTATCAATTGCGCCTGCCTATTCCATGTTCATCTGGGTTTTTCCGGCGTTCGCACTTTGTGTCGTAAATGGATTGGAGCTTGGGCGAAGGCAGCTTGGCTAGTCGTTGGTGAATCCATAAAAAAAAGCCCGGACTCCATCCGGGCTTTTTTTATGGCTCAATTAGGCGGCGCGGTGGCGTGCTCTATCCTTACTTCCGTGTTTGGGCGCTTGCTGCAGTAATTTCCGTTCTCAGGCGCTCACGGAAGGAGGTTGGATTAAAGGTCTTCGCATGTGCTGCAATTTGGGCATGATCCCATTGTTGTAGATCAGACTCAAATCGACTGATCGCATCGATAATGGATTCTGCGCTCTGGGACTCAAAGAATTTGCCAGTTTCGCTCTCGATCACGCTGTCCAGGATGCCGCCCTTGCCAAAAGCAATAACCGGCGTGCCAAACGCCTGTGCCTCAACCGGCGCAATACCAAAGTCCTCTTCAGCGGCAAAGACGAACGCGCGGGCCTCCGCGAGGTGCTTCTCAAGCACTTCCTGAGGCTGATACCCGAGAACGCTGATATTCGGCTTTGCCAACCGCCTCATCTGCTCCAGCATTGGGCCGCTGCCAATCACAACCAACTTTCGATCAGGCATGCGATTGAATGCCTCGATGATCAGATCGATTCGCTTGTACGGCACCAGCCGTGAGGCAGTGACGTAGTAATCCTTGCGGGTCACCGCCGGCAATGCTTCAGGAATGTCGACCGGCGGCGGAATCACAACCGACTCTCGCCCGTAGACTTTGCGTATGCGACGAGCGATGAAGGTCGAGTTGGCGATGAAGTGGTCGACGCCATTGGCGGTTCTAACGTCCCACATGCGGATGTAAGAGAGTATGACCCGTGCGACGATGCTCTTCAGGCCGCGCTCCATGCCGGATTCGCGCAAATACTGCGGCTGAAGATCCCAGGCGTAGCGGATTGGAGAGTGGCAGTAGCAAACATGAGTCTGATCCGGGCCAGTGAGCACGCCCTTCGCGACTGCATAGCTGCTGGACAGGACCAGGTCGAACGCGCTTAGGTCGAACTGCTCGATAGCCAGTGGCATGAGCGGCAGGTAGCTGCGGTAGCTCTTTCGCGCGCGTGGCAGCTTATGAATGAAACTGGTGTGGATCTTATGGCTTCCGAGGAACGCACGTTCCGCCGCGGGAAGGAAATCGACCAGCGTGAAAATCTCCGCCTCTGGATACAGCAGCAGCATCTGCTTCAGGACTTTCTCGGCGCCCGCATTTACGGTGAGCCAGTCGTGGATGATCGCTACGCGCATGCTGTTCGTCCTTGCAGGTTTCGGTGTTGCAGGTTCGGAGTAACGGTAAGGAAAGGCAGTTCGTTGCCTTGGCCTGAATGCTACTTGTCGATAACTTCCAGGTTGCGGAAGAAGAAGTCTGGGTCGCGCTCGGAGGTCATCTGATAGAGGCCGTAGCTACGCGACAATCGCGCGCCGCCATCGCGATAGAGTGGCGTCCATGCGAAGTTCGCACGGGCTCGCGTCGATCGCGGAAGCATGAAATCAAACGGTATCGAGACGAAAATTCCCTTGTCGAAGCTGCCTTCGCCAAAGTCTGCCGATGAAACGTCCGTCTTCGTGGCGTAGGCACCAATAGATGCCCCGTTGTTGAAGGCTCGCGAGACCGAAAGGGTCGCACCCCAGTCCTTGGCAAGATAGCGCCCGGCGCTTACAACGCTGACGATCTTCCGCTCGGATCCCCACTGGTAATAGAGGCTTGCGTGCCCGGTGGCCACGCTGTAGTCGCGGAAACTGAAGCGCTGGTCGAAATCGCGCTGCTTTACCCAGTTGAGTTCTGCGCCGATTGCCCAGCGCTCATTGAGCGGCCGATACAGGAGCTCGCCACCAACGCCACCATACATCGATTCGAACAGGCCGGCGTAGGCCGAGCCGTACAGGTCCTCTCCCAGCTGGTGCACGGTGGTGAACTGCAGGTTCGGGAGGGTCAGGTCTTCTGTCGTGAGATACCTGCGGATGTTCGTTCGCACGCGAGGCAATCTGCTCGGAGCGTCATACCTGAAGCGGTCGTAATTGTTGTAGGCGTTGTAGCTGAGCGTGCCAGTAAGCCACGTGTTGCGGGTGAAGTGCAGGTTGCCGGAGTAAGTGCCTGCGACCTGGAACAGGATGAAGCCATCAGGGCCGCCAACCGACTGTTGGTACCCGATATTGAAGCCGCCGTCGAACCGCTTCATGGGCGCATCGTAGAGCGTTGTGCGCCGTTGCTGTGCCGGGGTGGCCATTTCGATATGACCGGCCAGTTGGCTGAGCTCGATGCGGTGGTCGGCATACTCCGCAAATGCCTGACGCTCAAGGCTGGTCTCGACGATCGGCGCACCCAGGCGAGTGCTCTGCACCGTGAACCACGTGATTTCGTCTGGCAGGGTGGCATCAAGCAGGCGGCCGGAGCGTCCCAGTCCTTGTGCAGGGTAGAAGAACCGCCGCTGCTCGCCGCTGACGATGACCTCCTGCCCGCGCTGGCTGATGCGGGACACGCGCAACCCTGCGTTATCTTCAAGTTCTGCGGCCAGCGTGGGCCAATCAACATCATCCAAGCATGCGTGCTGCTTGGTGCCCTGTGATTCCCTGAGCGTGGGAGCCGGAACGGGGTCGAGCAGCTTTGGCGTTGCGCTCGCCTGCGCGATATTGCCACGCAGCGTGATTGCCAGCATCAGCGCGTCCCCGCGCTCCCACGCGGCATGCAGTTGCACATTGGAGTTCAGGGCGTAGCTGGCGCCGAAGTTGAAGGGGGTTCGCTGGCGCTGATTGTTGTTCTGGGGCTCGCGCTTGTAGTCATTGCCATCGTACTCAAGCTTCAGCTGCAAGGGCTCCCAAGGGGTCTGGTAACTGACGCCGCCGAAAACGCCCACCGGCCCACGGAACATGCCATCACTGTTCAGATTGCCTGTGCCTTGCGCGCGGGGTCGAACTTCGAACCTGTCGTCCAGGGATGCCAGGGGATTTCTGAAATCGCCACGGTTACCGATGTAACCCGTAGCCAAGCCTAGGCTCGCGTCGAATGCGCCGAAGCGCTTGCTGGCAACCAGGTACTCGCTGGAAAAGAGGCCGGTGCCGCCGAGGTCCCTGAATCCAGCCGACACCTCCGGAATCCACCGGCTCTCCTGCCACAGACGAAGCTTGACGTCGATCGACTTGTCTTTGTAGTTCTGGTCGCCGCTGAGCCACTCAGGGCCATAACGGCGATTGGCTACGGAGACATACCGGAACGCACCTTCGAGCCAGGGCAGTGGCTGCATTACGACGTTGTAGCGGCTGTAGGGCGAGGTATGACTGGCAGTAAAGGCGATCTCACCTTCGTCCGCCATGCGCGCAGTCGGTGTCTGCAGCAGGCCGATTCCGCCCCAGTCACTGGCGGTCGGTGCAGGCGCGGTCTGTGCCTGGAGCGCGGCGCTGATGCTGAGGCTGAGCAGCGCGATGCCGACACGAATTGGCGTCAGCGGTGGCAAACGGTGGTGCATTAGAGAGGGGCTCCCGGCGCATCCAGCACCTGGGTTGCAAGGAAGCGCGCAGCCTCCTCATTGATGTCTGGGGCGATGGACTTGATCTTGTTGTCGTTCAGCGGAACGAACACGACGGCGCCCGGCGCCAGGTGCACGGGTTCTCCGCGGTTCCAGAGGGCGATGCCTGCCTTCTGGATGTGGCCATCCGGTTGAATGACGTACAGACTGTCCGGGCTGGCGACACGCAACACGCCGCAGGCCTCCCGGTAGGCGCGCGCGTCTTGGCTGAAGCTGTGAGGAAGCGTGCAAGGTTGAGTCACTGCGCCAGTCACCCGTACCGTAGC
Source organism: Stenotrophomonas sp. S41 (assembly GCF_016624625.1). Lineage (NCBI taxonomy): Bacteria > Pseudomonadati > Pseudomonadota > Gammaproteobacteria > Lysobacterales > Lysobacteraceae > Stenotrophomonas > Stenotrophomonas sp. S41. Next base: position 21,886 of record NZ_JACVTV010000021.1, read on the forward strand.
GGGGCGGGCAGGGTAGATCAGCCGGTCTCCTGCTTCGGCAGGACGGTCCTGCTCCCGGCTTGCTTCCAGTCCGCGCGGGTCAAGCAGTTGTGGCTCGCGACCGGTCACTGGCAGATTGGTGAGCCTGTCGGCCATTGCACGCGCGGCCTTGGCAAGATCCGGTGATCCGGGCTGCGAAGCCAGTGTCTCCAGGTCGAACAGCAGTCCGGCCTTCAGGCGCGTCTGCGACTCCACGGCACCACGACGCAGCAAGGCTGCGCCCGACAGATACGCATCCTCTGTAGGGAAGGCTGCCAGTGCGGCGACGCTCAGGCGACTCCCGGCCGGGATCGATTGGCTGCCGCTGGTGCGGACATGACCCGTGACTTCAACGTGGATCGGAGCGGCAGCACTGGCGCAGCAACCCATGCCCATGCCAAGCATGAGTGTTGTCAATCGCAGCATCATTGGGCTTTCAGGTCCTGCGAATAGGGCTTGAGTTGGATGATTTCCAGGCTGGTGTCGGGTGCAATGGCCTGCACGCTTTTCCAGATGAAGCCATTGGAAGGGTCAACCCAGTAGTCGTTGTTGCTGCTCCAGCCGGTGCCACGCAGTCGCTCACGGACGTGCAGTAGCTCGCGCGACTGGCCAAGAATTTCCACGCTCTCGCGGCCGAGCGTGTTCAGCGTGCCTGTGACTTCCATGCCGAAGCGGTAGCCGGGCATCACGTCGTAGCGCCGGCGAACCGTTGTGCCGTTCGCAATCTGGTGGAGTGCACGGAAGGGCGACTCTCCTTCGATATGCATTCCCTGCAGCTCTGGCTGGCCGCGGTAGGTGCCAACAACCAGGCCATCGGTCAGGTAGACAATGCTTCGATCTGCGCTGTACCACGCGCGTCGTTCACCATCGACGTTACCCAGTACGAGCACGGCACCGCCGGAAGGACCGGTGACCTTGATCTGCGGATAGGGTTTGGCCGCAACCTGGGCTGCAGTCGGCTGCACGTCGGGCTTGCCCTTGATGGCCAATTGCACCGTCTTGACACTGGTGCGGCCAACCACGCCGCAGCCTGCCATCGTCAGCGTGGTCAGCAAAGCCAATGCCAAGGGCAGCCGGCTTCCAGCGAGACGCGTGAGATTGGCCAAAGCGCTCCTGCGCATGGTGGGCCTCGTCAATTGTCCAGATCGTTCTTTGTGCTGGCGGCGTTGGTGATGATCGCGGTGAACGGCAGCAGCTGGTTCACAAAGCGACTCCAGCGCGTGACGCCGGCAGCGCCCACGAAGACCACGTCACCGGGCTGCAGGTTGAACTGGCTGGCCACTGCGAAGGCGGCGGGCGAGCGCGCTTGGAGATGGAAGACCTGAGACGGCGTGTTCTGTAGATCATTGGAGCCGCGGATGACATAAACGGCGTTGCCGTTGGAAGTGGTCTGCAATAGGCCGCGGGCGCGTCCCAAGGCTTGGCTGAGGGAGATGTCGCCTGTTTTGAAACTCAGTGCGCCGGGCTGACTGACCTCGCCGACCACGAACACTTCCTTGCGATCGAGGTAGGGCACGTAGATATGATCACCGGCAGCCAGGAACACGTTGGTGTCGCCACCACCGTTGCGGCCCAGGCGATCCAGATCGATCGTGTAGGTGGTGCCATCGCGGGTCAGGCGTACACCAGATAGGTCCGCCTGGGTCGGGTCCAGGCCCGCCTGGCTGATGGCGTCGCCCAGCGTGAGGGGTACCACGGTGAGTGCCACGGTAGCGGGCTGGCGCGAGGCGCCGGTCACCCATACGCGCTGGCTGGCGTAAGTAAGGAGAGTTACATCGACCTGCGGTGATTCAATGTAACGCGCGAGCTTGGAGGTCAACTCCTCGCGAAGCTCGCCTGGCGTCTTGCCGGCCGCGGTGATCTTGCCGATGTAGGGATAGAACAAAGAGCCGTCGGACTGCACGGGGCGGCCAGCTGCGTTGAGCTGCTGCTGCGGACCGGCGGGTACGGTCAGTTCAGGATGGTCCCAAACGGTGATGTAGAGGACGTCGCCCGCGCCCACGCGGTACGGGCCCGGCTGGAACTGCGTCAGCGCTGCCGGCAAGCTTGGCGCGCTATCTGAAGCACGATCCATTGCGATCAGCTTCGGCGTGATGGGAATCAGCTCGATCTGATCGTTGCCGACAGGCTGGTCGTCGCGCGCCAGTACGCTTGAGCGCATGTGCTGGCCTGGGGCCCACATGCAGCCGGTCAGAGTAAGGGCGATTGCCATCGTGGCAACGAGACGCTTGCAGTCCATCGAAAATTCTTCCTGGCCCTGACGGGCATGAAAAAACCCCCGCCGAACTGACGCCCGGCGGGGGCGGGGGTACAACGTCGGTCAACCGATCAGTTGGTGCCGGTGGTGCCGGTGGTACCCGTCGTGCCGGTGGTGCCAGTCGGCGGCGGGGTGGTGCCACCGCCATTGTTGTTGCCCGCATCGTCCTTGCTGCTGTCAGCGCCAACGCTGTAGAGCACGGCGGCGGCGGCGAGGCCCATGCCAACGGTCGCAACCGTGGTCAGGGTGCCAGTGGCGGCAGCGCCGGCGCCTTCAGCACCGGCAGCAACTTCGGCGGCCGGCTCGGCAGCCGGGGCTTCCTGAGCGAACACCGGGGAGGACAGACCCAGCAGGGCCAGAGCGGCAATCATCTTCTTCATCTACGGGGTCTCCTACTCCGTGAGGGAAATTTCCTCAGCCATCGTCGCTAATTGAAGGGTGTTGTGTCAAGAAATATGAATGCCTGCATTACGAACTGTGACGTTGCATGACTACAGGGCGACCGGACAGCCATTTCGCGAGTTCCACCACGATCTGGTGGGTCCGGAGGTGGGGGGGTGCGATCGGCAACGTGAGTCCTGCTGCCAGGGAAACAGCAAGGATCCACGCATGTGGCCTGGCCGGAAGAGGCTTGGAGCGAAGGCTCCACGCCGCAGCGCTCAAGCCCAACACCAGGCCGGCGACCACCTCTGACACGCTGTGGGCATGCAATGGAATGCGGGACCAGCCAATCAGCAGGGCCAGGATTGTCCCTGCAGAAAAACCCGCAATTCTGGCTGGCCTAGGGGTTCCGGCCAACAGGGTCCCGGCCACCGGATAGATGGCGCTGGACATGGCGGCATGCCCGGAAAACCCTGTGAAATCGATGTCCGCGATTCCCAGGCCCCAGCCCATGTAGGCAAGCTTGCTCGCGAGCGTCAGCGCAGCCGTTAAGGCGATAGCGGCCAGTGCGCGCCACTTGAATGACGAGCGGGGAAGGCTGATCAGTAGGATGGCGATCATGGGCAGCAGCCAGCGGCTGTCACCCAGGCTCGATAACAGTTTCCAGACGTCAGGCATCTGATTTTGAATGGGTAGGGGTAGGGGATCATAGCGACACCCGATCCGTCCCACCGCCTCCCGCGCTTGGTCCATTCAGCCAGACGCGGTATCCTTCCCAGCTGCCAATGGCCCCGTAGCTCAGCTGGATAGAGCGTCCCCCTCCTAAGGGGAAGGTCGCCCGTTCGAATCGGGCCGGGGTCACCATAAATCAGTCGCTCACCGGAATTCAGCGTGTCGGCTGGCCAGGTGGCGCGGGCCCTGTATGTGCCCGCCAGCACCTGGGCGCTCTTGGCCTCAGGATCCCGACGCGATCAGTCTGCTCTGCCTCTTTCCCGGTACGTACTCGACGCTCAGCCTCTCTTCGCCCGGGAGGCCCACGTTTTCAGCGGCACTCATGCAGCCCCCCAGCACCTTGCGGACCGTTCCTGCGCGGATGGATACTCAGCGCCGGTAAGCGCGCTCGGTGGCAGTACATCCCTCTGCGAGTGGCGGCTGGTTGGTTTGATGAGTGATAGCAGAGGGCATGAAGACAGTGGCAGGCAAGATTGTTGATCCCATCCGGCGCGTGACGCTCGCAGTCGGAGCCGACACGTTCACGACAGAACTGTTGAGAGAGAACGCGGAGCGCTGGCATGTGCTGCTGGTGTCGGTCCGCGGAAAGGGTGAGAGGCAGGTGGAGGGTATCGAGGCCAGGTCGTGCCTGGAGGCCCTCCAAGTGAGTGAGCGAATCGCTCTTGAACTTGTGGCCGCAGCTGATTGACCTCGTTTTCGGGCTCCGAAGCGAGCAGCGGCTGGCTCTGCCCTTGAGGTGCAGGTGCACGCGCGATGCATTTGGCTTGTCGCGTCTTCACGGCGGAGCCCCGCAGGCGGAGTAATGTCGGCCCCCGGACTCAGGGAGGGGCTGCATGGACGTGCACGAGGGTGTGTTCAAGTTGGTGGCAGTGGCGGGGCAGGACGTCTGCTCGCCGAGCCTGTGGAAGTCGATGGGCCTGGTCTATGCAGCCGGGGAGGCTGTATTTCTGGAACAGGTCCACGCTGGCGCGGCATTTGAAACGCGAGAGGCTGCGATTGCCGGGGGAATTGATGCCGCCCGCGCGATTGCGAGGACGCTGGCTCCTGGCGACTGCAGGGCCAATCGAGCCGCCCGATTCTGGTGATAAGCTCGATTGCAGGGGCGCTTCTATCCAGGCTGATGGGTGCCGGCTGGTACTGAACCGCCAGATCCGGCCCTGTTCAGTCCGATGTGCGGTGGCGTAGATTGGCAGCCGTGATCGATAGGGGGGTGGACATGAATACGGTGGGGTTTCGCCGGACGATACGAGGTGTGGTGGAGGGACAGCGCTTTTTGATCACCATTACCAGTCAGGTGGATGACGTCTTTCAGTTCACGGCCACGGTGGAGGACGTCGCGGTGCAGGTGCGGGAACAGGGTCTGATCCGCAACAAGGGCGACGCCATGCAGCTGGCGATGATTGCGGTCGAGAGGCACGTGATGGAGCTGGGCCGGAAGCGGTGAGGTGCGACTAGCCAGATGCTTGCCAGCGCGGTCGTAACCTGTCTTTCGAGCTACCGAGAACCGTAGCGTTGTAACCGTTTTCACGCCGGGTACACCTGCCGCTTGCGATTATGAACAGGCACCGGACGCACCTCTTCAAGGACGAGAGAGACAGTTTCGGTCTGCCGGATGCCAGGCGTCGCGTGGGTCACCCCCGGGCTCCACCGACAAGCGGCTGATTGCGGCGCGCCACCCCCTCGTCAGTAGTTGGCTCCCTCGGTCGCCGGCAGTCCGATCCTTCGCCAGGCAACAAACAGGCGTGCACCGACGAAGCACAGGATGTGCTTCGTCGAGGCTTTTACTCAGCGTGCAGCGCCTCGGCGCCATTCCCGGTCTCATATAACGTCCGGTCGATGCGGCGTGATGCCGCCCCTGATGCCTCGCGAGCGCCACTTGAGCCATCGCATCGTCTGATGCTCTTGGTGATTTATGAACGATTTGATTGGTCTGCAGCCGGACCTGCGCGCTGCGCATCGGAAGTGGTGTGCGCCCCAGGATTTTCGTCGATCAGCTCTCTTTGCACACATCTGCAAGCACTTTTGCCAGTTGCGATAGCGAGTAAGGCTTCCTGAGCAGGATGAATCCGTGGCTGGGATCCTGAGCGAGTAGTTCGCTGTACCCACTGGTCAAGATCACCGGCAATTCCGGATAGCGCTCCCGAACGATATGGCCCAGTTCCACGCCGCTTCGGCCAGGCATGACCACATCGGAAAACACGACGCTGAATCTCCGGTGATCCTTTTCCAGTTCCGCAACCGCCTCGTCGACGTTGTAGGCGTGGACCACGCCATAGTCCAGGCCTTTCAGTGCGCTGTATGCGAAATCCGCAACATCTGGATTGTCCTCCACCAGCAGCACGCAGATGCCTGCGCCGGACAGATCTTGAAGGCCTTCCCTGTCCCTCTCCAGTTGTCCCGAAAATTCGCTACGGGGAAGATAAAGGGTGAAGGTTGTGCCTTCGCCAAGTACGCTCTTGACATCAATGTCGCCCTCGGACTGCTTCACAAATCCGAAAACCTGGCTCAATCCGAGGCCCGTCCCTGCACCCACGTCTTTCGTGGTGTAGAAGGGCTCAAAAATTCTCTCCAGATCGCCAGCGGCAATGCCAGCGCCGTTGTCCGTGAAGCTGAGTGCTACGTAGTTGCCTGACACCCGGCTGCCTGATCGGATGGCAGGGATTGCGTCGCAAGCCTCAGCCCGGATCGTCAGCACGCCAGTGCCAGTGATCGCATCCCTGGCGTTGACCGCAATGTTGATCACTGCCGTATCAAGCTGGTTACGGTCAATGATCACAGGTATCGGAGGTTGCGGCATATCGAGTTCGATCCTTACGCGCGCACCGACAAGCGTAGAAATGATGTCTGAGATCGATCGAATACTTTCGACCAGATCGAACACCTCCGGAGTGAGACTTTGTCTGCGGGCGAATGCTAACAGCTGGGCTGTAAGTTTGGTGGCGCGATCCGAGGCGGTGGATATGCCATTTACATAGCGGGATTGCTGGGCTGTGAGTGCCCCTACGTGCCTGAGCATATCCGCGGAGCCACCAATGACCTGAAGCAGATTGTTGAAATCGTGTGCCACCCCACCGGTGAGCTGGCCCATGGCCTCCAGCTTCTGGCTCTGACGCAGCTGCTCTCTGGCGGCCACCAGCTCAAGATTTGCTTCTTTGGCTTCCTGCGTGAAGTGTGCGACCTGGCGACTGTGTGTGCTCCTCTCGGCCACGATTTCAGTCTGCTCGCTCACGACGCATAGCAGCCCTTTGACCTCCCCTGATCGAATCCTCAGCGGCGAGTACGAGAACGTCCAGACCGTATCCTCGAGGAAGCCGTCGCGGTCCATACGGAGTTTCATGTTTTTCAAGCTCTGCGCTTCGCCGTCAAACGTTGCATGAAGCAGGTCCTTGACGTCGTCCCAGACATCATTCCAGACAACTTCCATGCGATTTCCCATGGCGCCGTGGAGCTTCCCGCGCAGAAGGGGCAGGTAAGCGTCGTTGAAGAAGAAACGCTTTTCAGCAGGTCCCCATGCGATCCAGAGCGGCTCGGGGGAATCAAAGATCATGCTGAGAGCTGAGCAGAACTCGCAACTTGCGCCACGCATCCCCTTGCCCTGAACCCAGTCGCAGTCCCTGAACAGCCGGAAGGCCAGGGAGTCGGGATTTGAGACGGTGGGAAGCATCAGTGGTCCTGGCGGAAGAGCGGCGGTGGAGTATGTGGGATGGGGTGTGTAGATGTTCGACACAGACCGACGGGCCCTTTCTGGAATAGCGGCTTCGCCCGGTGAACTGAGCCAGTGTCCGGCGTTTCCGTCGCTCCCGGCTGAGTGGAGGGGGAGGGCCGGTGATGTCTGTGGCGGGGCGGAGGAGCGGTCGCGGATGTAGCGCCTGACAAGCGGTGCCGCCTCTGGCCGCGCATTCATGCTGATTGGAGTTCCGGAAATGCGTATCACCTTGCAGAACAGTGGGGTCATTTGCGCTTACGGTGGTCCTGCAGCACAGGTTGGCGGCTATTTGCAGGCCATCGGCCTGGTCGCAATCCCTGATCCGGAGTATTCCCGTGGACCTGTTGCTCGCCGTTGGTGAGGTAGCGCTGGTGGCCGCCTGCCTGCTGGGGCTCGTTCACGTTGCCGACCGGGCCTGGCGCCGCCGCAAGCGCTGATGTTGGGGCGGGCTGAGGGGTGTCTTCCAGCCGGAACGGATTCGCGCTATCGTCCGCAAATCGTGATGACCATCACACTTAGGGTGTGCTCATGCAAGCTCGTCGTTTTCAGTATGCGTACAGGAAAGTGCGGGAATGGCATGTGGGCTCGGTCCGCGCTGGCTGGTTGGCGCTTCGCTATGGCCTGACCGGTGACACAGGGCGATTCAATTCGCACGGGGGCTGGCGGGTCAGTCGCCTTCGGGTGGACCCCGAAACGGATTCCTGAATGCACGGGAGAGCATATCGCGACTCTGCACGCGCACTGCACATGTAGAACGCGAAGCTCGCTCCATCCCTGTTATCAAGATGGAGCAAGCGATGAACAACCCCGGCACCCGTAAGCCCTCCTGGCGCCAGAGCAAAGGGCTGTGGATCGTCATCGGCGTGGCCTTGGCCATCTTCGTGGTGACGCTGTTCATGCGCTGGTAAAGGCGCCGGGCCGGCGCAAGCGAGCGTAGATCCGCGCCATGCATGGGTGAGGGCTTCCGCAGTGCGGACCAACGGTCCGCACCCACCGCCGGGGTTGTAGATCCACGCCGCGCGTGGATGGGGGTTTCCGCAGTGCCAACCCAACGGTCCGCACCCACCACCGGGGTTAGTAGATCCACGCCATGCGTGGATGGATGTTTCCCCAGTGCGGACCAACGGTCCGCACCCACCACCGCGGTTTAGTAGATCCACGCAGGGCGGTGATCCCTCAATCCTGCTTCAACAGCTCCACCAGCTGGCGCAGCCGGTAGGGCTTGGGCAGGAACTCCACCTGGTCGGGCAACGGCGGCAGCTGCGAGCGCGCATACCCTGAAGACAGGATCATCCGCGCGTGCGGCTGGTCGCGGGCCACGTGCTCGCTCAGTTCGATGCCGGACATGCCGTTGGGCATGCTGACGTCGCTGAACACCACGTCGAAGCGCTCGCCGCCCTGCATCAGGGCCACGGCTTCGTGGCCGTCGGACGTGGTTGCCACATCGATGCCGAAATCGCGCAGCGCCAGGCCGATCATCTCGCGAAGATCGGACTGGTCCTCCACCATCAATACGCGGAGCGGGTCATCAGTCATGGGCAGGGTCCTCCATTGCGGGTAGCAGCAGGCTGACCGTGGTGCCGACACCGGGCGTGGTGGACACATCAACGAAGCCGCCGCTCTGGGTAGTGAAACCGAACACCTGGCTGAGGCCCAGGCCGCTGCCTTTGCCGATGTCCTTGGTCGTAAAGAAGGGCTCGGTGGCCCGTTCAGCGATGTCCGGGGCCATGCCGTGGCCCTCGTCGCAGACGCTTAGTGTCACATATCGACGCTGCAGCGCGGTGTCCGCGTCTGGATCCAGCCGGTGCTCAAGCGCGGTGGCCACCAGCACACGGCCGCCGTCCAGCGTGGCGTCGGCAGCGTTGGCGACCAGATTCGCAAGCGCGGTCTGCAGCTGCAGCGGGTCGGTGTTGAGCTGGGGCAGGCCCGGCGCCAGTGCCGCTTCCACGGTGACCCCGGGCGGGCAGGCACTGCGCAGGCCGGGCAGCCACTCGCGGATCTGCTGGTTGATGTCCAGGGTCTCGCGGATCAGGGTCTGGCCGGTGCTGAAGGCCAGCAGCTGCCGGGTCAGCAGGGCGCCGCGGTCGGTGGCGGCCTGCGCGGTGGTCAGCAGTTCGGCGGCGCGGGCATCGCTGCCCAGGCGCATCGACAGCAGGTCCAGCGCGTTGCCGACCGTGGTCAGCAGGTTGTTGAACTCGTGCGACAGGCCGCGGCTGAGCCGGCCCACGGTCTCGAACTGCTGGGTCTGGCGCAGGGCGCGCTGGGCGTCGCGCAGCAGGCGCTGGGCCTGCCAGTGCTCGGTGATGTCGCGGGTGATCTTGACGAAGCCCAGCAGCTCGCCGTTCTCGCGCACCGCCTCGATGACGATGCTGGCCCTGAACGATGAGCCATCGCGGCGTACCCGCCAGCCTTCGCTGGTCACATGGCCGTTCTGCGCGGCCAGGTGCAGCAGACGCTGCGGCTCGCCGGCCTCGCGTTCATCGGCCAGGTAGAAGCGGCTGAAGTGGGTGCCGATGACTTCGTCGGCACGGTAGCCCTTGATCCGCTCGGCGCCCGGGTTCCAGCTGCAGACGATGCCTTGGGGATCGAGCAGGTACAGCGCATGGTCGCGAACGCTGTCAATCAGCAATCGCAGTTGTCGGGACGTGTCCGTCAACACGGAGGGCGTAGAAGCAAGAGCGTCCACCTGGAAATCAGTAATACCCCTGTAGGGGATGCGAACGTAGGCAGGCGAGCGTGAAGGTTTTGTGCACGCCATGCGTGTGCCATTGGTCGTATGCGGCTGAATGCGACAGGGAGTACCATCGTGCTCCTTTCGTGTTCTGGAACCGACCCGCATGCGTGCTGGTGCAACAACGCGTGACCGCTGGATCTGGATGGCTGCCGCCGTGCTGCTGGCCGCGACCATCGCCATGGAGCTGGTGGTTCCGCTGGGCTATGCCGTCTGGCTGCTGTACTTCATGGCCATTGGCGTCACGGTGTTCCAGCGCAGTGCGCGGGCGCCCTTCGTGGTGGCGGTGGTCGCCTGCGGTCTGCTGGCCATCGGCTACAACGTGGCCCCGGCCAGCACCAATTCCTCGTTCTCCTTCGTCAACCGCACCATCGGTGCCGTCGGCTTCCTGATGATCGCGCTGATCGTCTCGCGCGCCATTACTTCGCGGCGCGAGGCGATGCGTGCGCTGTGGCTGCAGGAAGCGGAAAACGCCGTGTCCATGAGCCTGCGAGGCGACCTGGGGCCGGAACAGATTGCCGATGCGGCGATGACCAGCCTGGCGGGCCAGCTGCAGGCCGATGTCGGCGTGATGTATCGCCTCGAAGGCGGCCGGCTGCAGTTGACCGGGGGGGTCTCGCTGCCGAGCGGGCTGCCTTCGTCGGTGACGCTGCAGGAAGGCCTGCTGGGCCAGACCGCACGCGATCAGCAGATCCGCCACGTGCAGGGCGACGACCAGCATGCATTGCAGCTGCAGTCCAGCCTGGGCCAGGTGACGGTGCGCGAGCGCATCTTGGCGCCGATCAGCAGCGATGGCGCGGTGGTGGGCGTGGTCGAACTGGGTCGCTCGCAGGCCGCCGGCCAGCGCACTCTGGATACGGAACTGCTGGAGCGCTGCGGCGAGACGCTCGGCATGGCGCTGCGTGCCTCGCTGCTGCGCGCGCAGCTGGTCGTGCTGCTGGAAGAATCGCAGCGGCAGGGCGAAGAACTTCAGGCCCAGCAGGAAGAGCTGCGCGTGGCCAATGAGGAGCTGGAAGAGCAGAGCCGCAGCCTGATGCAGTCGCAGGGCCACCTGGAGCAGCAGCAGGCCGAGCTGGAACAGAGCAACGTGCAGCTGGAAGAGCGCACCCACGAACTTGAGGCGCAGAAGCAGGCGCTGCTGGTGGCGCAGGGCCAGCTGGTGCGCAACAGCAACGAGCTGGCGGCGACCTCGCGCTACAAGTCCGAATTCCTGGCCAACATGTCGCACGAGCTGCGCACGCCGCTGAACAGCTCGCTGATCCTGGCCAAGCTGCTGGCCGACAACAAGGACGGCACGCTGACCGAAGAGCAGGTCAAGTACGCCCGCGCGATCCTGTCGTCCAACAACGACCTGCTGGCGCTGATCAACGACATCCTCGATCTGTCGCGCATCGAAGCCGGCCATGTGGAACTGGCCGACGAAGTGGTGGTGGTCGACAGCGTGCTGCAGCGCCTGCGTGAGACCTTCGAGCCGATGGCACGGCAGAAGGGCCTGGCCCTGCAGATCGAAGCCGACGCGCTGGCACCGACCCAGCTGGTGGCCGACAACCAGCGCATGCAGCAGATCCTGAAGAACCTGCTGGCCAATGCCGTGAAGTTCACCGAGCACGGCAAGGTCAGCCTGCACGTGCGTGCGGCTGGCAATGGCCGCATCCGCTTCGAAGTCTGCGATTCGGGCATCGGCATCGCCCGTGACCAGCTGCAGGTGATCTTCGAAGCCTTCCGCCAGGCCGATGGCAGCACCCGCCGCCGCTACGGTGGTACCGGCCTGGGTCTGTCGATTTCGCGCGATCTCGCCGTGCGCATGGGCGGCGATATCCAGGTGGACAGCGAGCCGGGTCGCGGCAGCTGCTTCATCCTGGAACTGCCGCTGCAGGGCGCACCGGCCAGTGATGTACCGGCCGAGCCGGCCGCGATGGCGCCGGCGCCGATGGCGTCGGTACAGAACCTCGCGGCTGCCGCGCCCTTGGCGATGGCCGCAGCACCGGCGGTGGCCGGCACCAGCGTTGCCGATGATCGCGGCCGTCGCCAGCGCGCCGGGCGCCTGATCCTGGCCGTAGAGGACGACGCGAGCTTCGCCGAGGCACTGGTTTCGTTGGCACACGAGCTTGATTTTGACTGCGTGGTAGCGACCACCGCCGAAGAGGCGCTGACCCTGGCCAGCGAGCTGCGGCCGAACGGCATCCTGCTCGATATCGGCCTGCCGGACGTGTCCGGCCTGAGCGTGCTCGAACGCCTCAAGCGCAACCCGGAAACCCGCCACATTCCCGTGCACGTGGTCTCGGGTATGGACCGCAGCCAGGTGGCGCGCGAGCTGGGCGCGATCGGTTACGCGGTGAAGCCCGCGACCCGCGAGCGGTTGGCCGCTGCCATCGAGCAGCTGGAACAGACCAGCCAGCGTGATGTGCGCCGCCTGCTGATCGTCGAGGACGACAGCGACCTGCGCCGCAACCTGGAACTGCTGCTGGGCCGCGACCAGCTGCAGATCGTGGCGGTGGGTACCCTGGCCGCTGCGGTGGAGCAGCTGAGCACGGTGACCTTCGACTGCATGGTGATGGACCTGTCGCTGCCCGACGGCAGTGGCTACGACCTGCTGGAACACATGGCCGGCAACGATGACGTCGGCTTCCCGCCGGTGATCGTCTACACCGGCCGCGCGCTCAGTCGTGAGGAAGAGCAGCGTCTGCGCCGTTATTCCAAGAGCATCATCATCAAGGGCGCACGCTCGCCCGAGCGCCTGCTTGATGAGGTGACCCTGTTCCTGCACAGCGTCGAAGCCAGCCTGCCCAGCGACCAGCAGCGCCTGCTGCGCGAGGCCCGCCGCCGCGACACCGTGCTCGATGGCCGCACCGTGCTGCTGGCCGAGGACGACGTGCGCAACATCTTCGCCCTGTCCAGCGTGCTCGAGCCGCTGGGCGTGACCCTGGAGATCGCGCGCAACGGCCAGGAAGCAGTGGATCGCCTGGCCCAGCGCGAGGTCGACCTGGTGCTGATGGACATCATGATGCCGGAGAAGGACGGCCTGACCGCCATGCGCGAGATCCGTGCGCAGCGCCACCTGCAGGACCTGCCGATCATCGCGCTGACCGCCAAGGCCATGCCCGATGACCGCGAGCGCTGCCTGCAGGCCGGTGCCAACGACTACATCGCCAAGCCCATCGACGTCGACAAGCTGGTCTCGCTGTGCCGGGTCTGGTGCTCGCGCCAATGAATGAGCAGGCGCTGTTCGATTTGGAGCTGAAGGTCCTGCTGGAGGCGCTGTACCAGCGCTACCACTACGACTTCCGCAGCTACGCGGTGTCCTCGCTGCGGCGGCGCATCCGCCAGGCCATGCAGCGGTATGACTGCGAGCGCCTCGTCGACCTCCAGCACCGGCTGCTGCACGAGCCGGACCTGTTCGCCCAGGCGATGCAGTTCTTCACCGTGCAGGTCTCGGAAATGTTCCGTGATCCGGCCTATTTCAAGCAGCTGCGCGAGCAGGTGGTCCCGGTGCTGCGCACCTACCCGTCGGTGAAGCTGTGGGTGGCCGGCTGCAGTACCGGTGAAGAGGTGTGGTCGCTGGCCATCCTGCTGCACGAGGAAGGACTGCTGGAGCGCAGCATCGTCTACGCCACCGACATCAACCCGGCAGCGCTGGCCACCGCGGAAGCTGGTGCCTACAGCATCGACCGCCTGGCCCAGTTCAGCCGCAATTACCTGGCTGCCGGCGGTACCGGTTCGCTGTCCGATTACTACGCCACCGCCTACGACGGTGCGGTGTTTGATCGCCAGCTGCGCCGCAACGTGGTGTTTGCCGACCACAGCCTGGCCACCGACACGGTGTTCTCCGAAGTGCACCTGGTGTCCTGCCGCAACGTGCTGATCTATTTCAACCGCGACCTGCAGGACCGCGCCGTGGGCCTGTTCCGTGAGGCGCTGGTGCACCGTGGATTCCTTGGCCTGGGCAGCAAGGAATCGCTGCAGTTCGGCCGCCACCACGATGCGTTTGAAGCCTGCTCGCGCGAGCATCGGCTGTACCGGAAGGTTGTTTGATGGCTGCCTCGCGTCCGCATCTGCTGGTCGTCGGCGCCTCTGCCGGTGGCGTGGCTGCGCTGCAGGCGCTGCTGGGCGCGCTGCCGGCCGGTCTGCCGATACCGGTGCTGGTGGTGCTGCATCTGCCGCGTGACCGCAGCAGCCGCATCGCCGAAGTGCTGGCGCCGTACTGCGCGCTGCAGGTGCGCGAGGCGGAGGACAAGCAGCCGCTGCAGGCAGCGACGGTGACCTTCGCGGCACCCGACTACCACCTGCTGGTCGAGGACGCGCAGACCATCGCGTTGTCGATGGATGAGCCGGTGCTGTTCTCGCGCCCGGCCATCGATCCGTTGTTTGAATCCGCCGCGGCCGTGTTCGGGCCGCAGCTGCTGGCGGTGCTGCTGACCGGTGCCAGCAGCGACGGCAGTGAGGGGGTGGCCGCGGTGCGATCCGCTGGCGGCCGCGCCTGGTTGCAATGTCCCGAGGAGGCCGAGGCATCGATGATGCCGGCCTCCGCCCTGCAGCACGCCGGCGCTGATGCCGTGCTGCCTCTTGAATTGATGTGCCGCCGCTTGAAGGAGTTGTTCGCATGAACCTGCTGCCACCGGACCCTGCGCAGTCGCAGACCCCGGTCAACCTGCTGATCGTCGATGACGTGCCGCAGAACCTGGTAGCCATGCAGGCGCTGCTGCGCCGCGAGGGCGTCAACCTGCTGCTGGCCGGCTCGGGCGCACAGGCGCTGGAGCTGCTGCTGGAGCATGAAGTGGCGCTGGCGCTGCTGGACGTGCACATGCCGGAGATCGATGGCTTCACCCTGGCCGAGCTGATGCGCGGCTCGCAGCGCAGCCGCGATGTGCCGATCATCTTCCTGACCGCCTCGCCGGATGATCCGGTGCGTGCGTTCAAGGGCTACGAAAGCGGTGCGGTCGATTTCCTGCACAAGCCGGTGGCGCCGCAGGTGATCCTGAGCAAGGTCAATGTGTTCATCGAGCTTTACCAGCAGCGCCAGCTGCTGAAGGCGCGCAACGAGGCGCTGGAGCGCGCGTTGAAGTTGAACGAGACGATGGCCGCGGTGCTGACCCACGATCTGCGCACGCCGCTGTCGGCCATCCTGCTGTGCGCCGACAAGCTGTCGCTGGAACTGCCGCCGGGCAACACCAGTGCGCAGCAGACCCTGCAGCACCTGGAGGCCAGCACCGTGCGCATGGCGCGCATGGTCGAGCAGCTGCTGGATTTCTCGCGCATCCGCAGCGGCGGACTGCGCCTGGAGGCCAATGCCTGCGACATGGAGGAACTGGCGCGTGCGGTGATTGCCGAAGCCGGCAGCGCGCACGGCAGCGATCGCATCGCCTTCGAAGCCACTGGTGATGCCACCCTGCACGGCGACATGGATCGCCTGGGGCAGGTGGTGGCCAACCTGGTCGGCAATGCGATCACCCATGGGGGCAACGATGTGGTGCGGGTTGCCGTCGATGGCAGCGATTCGCGCGTGGTGACCCTGTGCGTGCGCAATGCCGGGCACATCGAGGAAGCACTGCTGCCGCGCCTGTTCGAGCCGTTCAAGGCCAGCTTCCACCAGAGCAAGGGGCTGGGTCTTGGCCTGTACATCGTCGATCAGTTCGTGGCCGCGCACGGTGGACGACTGAGTGCACGCAACGAGCAGGGGCAGGTGGTTTTCGAAGCGGTGCTGCCACGGCGCGCCGAGACACGCATCAGCCGTTAACTGAATTCTTCAGGGAGCGCGAGAGCGAACTGAGACGGGCTCGTCCGTAGCTGCTACCGTGGCCGCTCACGTTGCCAAGGAAGATGCATGCCACTTCGCGCCATTGCCTACGTCAGCCAGGCCCGGCCGGACCTTTCCGCCGAACGCCTGCAGACGTTGGTGAACGATGCCACCCGGTTCAACCGGATGGCCGGGGTGACGGGCGTGTTGTTGCACGATGGGCAGCGTTTCCTGCAGTACATCGAAGGGCCGCCCGATGGCATCGATTCTGTGTACGAGCGCATCCTGCAGGCGGGCAGCCACGTGGACATCGTCGAACTGGCGCGCGGGCGGTTGGGCCAGCGCCAGTTTCCGTACTGGTCGATGCGCGCGTTGCCGGTCGATGCGCTGAAGCTGCGCCAGCTGGCCAGCAGTGACTGGTCCGGTTTCTCTCGCACGGTGGAGGGCGAGGATGCTGCTCCCACGGCGGTGGATCTTCTGAGTGCCGTCGTGCGCCCGATGCTCAGCGCCGGGTAGCGTCGAGCTTCACCCCGCTGTCACCGTTGCCGGGTTCCTATCGGGCTTCCTGGGGAAGGGAGCACGGCATGAAGCGGATGAAGTGGCAGGGCAGGGCGGCGCTGGCCATGGCGCTGGCGGCGGCGATGGTTCCTGCATGGGCGTGCACGCGCGCGGTCTATCTCGGTGACAACGGCGATGTGATCACCGCCCGGTCGATGGACTGGAAGGTGGACGTTGCCACCAACCTGTATGTCCTGCCGCGCGGCATCGAACGTACCGGCCAGGCCGGGCCAAAGTCGGCGAAGTGGACCGCGCGCTACGGCAGCGTGGTGGCCACCGGCTACGACGTGTC
The DNA here is from genome assembly GCF_016624625.1 of Stenotrophomonas sp. S41. Classification (NCBI taxonomy): domain Bacteria; kingdom Pseudomonadati; phylum Pseudomonadota; class Gammaproteobacteria; order Lysobacterales; family Lysobacteraceae; genus Stenotrophomonas; species Stenotrophomonas sp. S41. The sequence continues at coordinate 38,295 of NZ_JACVTV010000021.1, forward strand.
CACCACCGACGGCATGAACGAGAAGGGCCTGGTCGCCAACCTGCTGTGGCTGGTCGAATCGGAGTATCCGCAGCAGCGTGGCAACAAGCCGGGGCTGGCCATCTCGCTGTGGGCGCAGTACGTGCTGGACAATTTCGGCAGCGTGGCCGAGGCCGTGGCTGCACTGGAGCGCGAGCCGTTTGCCATCGTCACCGACAAGGTGCCCGGTGAGGACCGCCAGGCGACCCTGCATCTTTCGCTGTCTGATGCCACCGGCGACAGCGCCATCATCGAGTACATCGGCGGTCGCCAGGTCATCCATCACGACCGCCGCTACCAGGTGATGACCAACTCGCCGATCTTCGATCAGCAGCTGGCGCTCAATGCGTACTGGAACAGCATCGGTGGCACTGTGATGCTGCCGGGTACCAACCGCTCGGCCGATCGCTTTGCGCGTGCCTCGTTCTACATCAATGCCATTCCCAAGGCCGAAGATCCGGTGGAGGCGCTGGCCAGTGTGTTCAGCGTCATCCGCAACGTATCGGTGCCGTTTGGCATCACCACGCCCGGCGAGCCGAACATCTCGTCCACGCGCTGGCGCACGGTGGCCGACCACAAGCGCCGGTTGTATTTCTTCGAATCGGCACTGACGCCCAATACGTTCTGGGTCGATCTGAACAAGGTCGATTTCGGAGGGCAGGTGCTCAAGCTCGACCTGGGCCGCGACCAGCGCAACACCTTCTCCGGTGATGCGCTGTCGCAGTTCGTGCCGAGCAAGCCGTTCGCCTTCCTCGGCACGGACGGCTAGGGCGCGCGGCTGCCGTCCTTCGGATAGACCGCGAGGATGTCGCAGCCTGGGCGGGCCATGCTGGGGGTGTAGGTGCGGCCGTCGCCCTCGATGCCAGAGGGCATCAGCACGATGCGGTCGCGGGGATTGCCGCAGATCAGGCCGTTCTGCAGGCCGGACTGGAAGTCCACGTCGGTGGCGCCGGCCAGGATCGAACAGCTGCTGGCCAGCTCCACGTGGTAATAACGGTGGCCGCCATTGCGGCGTGGGTTGGTTTCCACCACCACGCCTTCCGGGCTTTCGCTCCAGCCGCGCACGTTGCGGGTGGCGAAGCACACCGCAGACGAGGTCTGGAAGGTATGCGGGGTGTCGCCGCCGCGGCCCCCGCGCCCCTTCGCGCTCACGGTCACGCCGGGCAGGGTGGCCGCGTACTGGCGGCTGCTTTCGCGGGCGATGGTGGCGAAACTGCGGCCGTCGATCGGCGTGACCGCGCTGACCGCGCAGCTCCGACCGTCAACCACCACCCGTTCGCCCGGCTGGCCGCAGGCCCAGCCCTGCGGGGCTTCCAGCCTGAGCGCGTCGGCTTCGTTGACGCCCGGGCAGTCGGCGGCGAAATCAAGGCGGAAGGCGCGGCCCTGGCCATCGGCGACGGCGATGGCGCTGGGCGTGTCCTGCTCCACCTGCTGCACGTCGCGCGCGTCGAGGCAGCCAGGTGCCGGCGGAGTACGCAGTTCCTGTGCGTGCAGCGGCGTCACGACAGGGCTGGCAAGGGCCAGTGAGAGAAGCAAAGGTCGGATATTCATCATGCAATCCTTGCGGGGTGAACATCGCCCGAACATAGCATGCGGTCCTGTCCGCCTTGATGACCACATTGCAGGCCGCACTGCGCACGCGCACACTGCCGCGATGGGCGCCATCTTCCACCTGCGGCACTACGGCCAGTCAACGGGCCTGGACCGTCACGACTACGCACAGTGGGTGCTGCCGCTGCAGGGCGAGCTGCAGTTCGAGCTGGAAGGTCGCGGCGGCCGCCTGGACCTGCTGCAGGGGGCCTTCGTTGCCGCCGGCGAGGCGCATGACCAGATGGCGCACGGGCCGAACGGTTTCGTGATCGTCGATTGCGGCCCGGGCGTGCTGGATGACCTGACCCAGGAGCACCTCAGCCGCCAGCGCTGGCTGCACCTCCCGCTTTCACTGCGCCAGCGCCTGGCCCAGGTGCGGGTCGGCGGTTGCATGCCGGAGCTGCTGCCCGACCTGCTGCGGGCGTTTGCCCCTGCGGGTAGTGGTGCGCGGCTGCAGGCCCTGTGTGCGGCCGTGCAGGCCGAACCCGGGCAGGCGTGGCCGGTGGCGCGCATGGCGGCCCATGTGGGCGTCAGCGAAAGCCGGCTGCATGCCTTGTTCCAGCGCGAATTCGGGGTCAGTCCCCAGGCGTGGCTCAGCGCCAGCCGGCTGCGCTGGGCCAAGCATGCGTTGCTGACCAGTGCAGCGCCGATCAGCGATATCGCGCTGGCGGCGGGCTATTCCGAGCAGAGTGCACTGACCCGTGCGCTGCGCCGCGAGACGGGCCTGACCCCGAGCGCCTGGCGGCGCGGTGAAGCGTCTCTGTAGCGTCGAGCTTGCTCGACTGGCATTCCGTTTGTTGCTCGACTGAACGCAGTCGAGCAAGCTCGACTCTACGAAGAGATTGGGCAGTAGCCTCGGTCAAGACGCCGCGCCCATCGCCGCCTACACTGCGCGGCCTGTTCTCTCCCCCGAAGAACCTGATATGCGCAACAACCCGATGGCCCTGGGCATCGCCAATGGCGTTGCCGCTGGCGCGCTGTGGGGCGTTGTCTTCCTCGCGCCTGCCGTGCTGCATTCCTTCAACGCATTGCAGCTGTCCGCCGGCCGCTACCTGGTCTACGGCCTGATCGCGGTGATCCTGCTGCTGCCGCGCTGGAAGCGCCTGGCACCTCAGCTGTGGCGTGCCGAATGGATGGGGCTGCTGTGGCTCAGCCTGGCCGGCAACCTGGTGTACTTCCTGCTGCTGGCCACGGCCGTGCAGTGGGCCGGTGGTGCGGCGGCCTCGCTCATCGTCGGCCTGATTCCGGTGGTGGTGACCCTGGTGGGCGTGCGCGAGAAGGGTGCGGTGCCGCTGAAGCAGCTGCTGCCCGCGCTGGGCCTGTGCGTGCTGGGCGTGGCCCTGGTCGGCTGGGAATCGCTGATGTCCGAGCACCTGGGCACGCCGTGGCGGCAGCGCCTGATCGGCCTGGTCTGCGCCTTTGGTGCGCTTTTTTCCTGGGCGCTGTACTCGGTGGGCAACAGTCGTTGGCTGGCCCGGCGCGCCGATCTGTCCAGCCATGACTGGTCGCTGCTGACCGGCGTCACCACTGGCGGCCTGTCGCTGCTGCTGGTGCCGATGGCCTTCATCGGCCAGGCCGCCGGCCACACCCCCGCGCAGTGGAGCCTGTTCTGGGTGATCAGCGCCGGCGTCGCGGTCATCGCCTCGATCATCGGCAACGCGTTCTGGAACCGCGCCAGCCGCCTGCTGCCGTTGACCCTGACCGGGCAGATGATCGTGTTCGAAACCCTGTCCGCGCTGCTCTATGCCTTCGCCTGGCAATGGCGTTGGCCGACCCTGCTGGAGGCGCTGGCGATCGTGTTTCTGGTGGCGGGCGTGCTGCTGTGTGCCCACGCGCACCGCGCCCCGCGTGCGATCGCCGAACATGCCGGCTGATTGCCGGCCTCAAGCGCCCTGATGCCGGCTTTGTCTCAATTGCAACCAAATGACTGCACGTTGGGCGATGATCGAAACAAACGATTTTTGCATCGCAGCACTTGACAGCCCCCCGGCGCACGGTGTTTTCTGTGCGCCATGGTCTTCGATGCCGCCCTCGCCAGCCTGATTGCCCCCGCTACCGCGGGCGGGTCGACTGCGCCGGTCGCCATCACCACCATTATTACCACCACCGCCACCACTGCCCTGGTGCGGCCCGTCGTCTTCGTGTAACTCCCGAAAACAACGGCCCCGCACCATCCAGGTGACGGGGAAACCCACCACCTGCATGTGACGGGGCCTCCTACCGAGGTCTGCATGTCTTCCCACGCCCCCGCCCATCCCGCTGCACCGGCCGACCTGGCCGCACCGTCCACCGTCGTGCACAAGTTCGGCGGCACCTCGGTGGCCAACGCCGAACGCTACCGCCATGTGGCCGGCCTGCTGCTGGCCCGTCCCGAGCCGCTGCAGGTCACCGTCGTGTCGGCGATGAAGGGCGTCACTGATGCACTGATCGAGCTGGCCCAGCTGGCGGCACGCGGCGATGCAGGCTGGCGCGAGGCCTGGCATGCCCTGCGTGCACGCCATCGCGGCGCGGCGGTGGCCCTGCTCGGCGAGCAGGTGGGCGAGACCGTGGAGTGGATCGACGTGCGCTTCGACCACCTGGCCGAAGTGCTCGGCGCGCTGGCGGTGATCGGTGAGCTGCCGCGCGAGGTGCTGGACCGCGTGCAGGGGCTGGGCGAAGTGTTCTCCGCGCAGCTGCTGGGCATGCACCTGCAGGCACTCGGCGAAGAGTGCGCGGTGCTGGACGCACGTGATGTCCTGGTCGTCGGCCATGGCGAACTGGGCGTGGACGTGGATTGGGAGGCCAGCGCCGACCGCCTGGCGAAATGGCGCCTGCAGCACCCGCAGTCGCGCGTGGTCGCCACCGGTTTTGTCGCCCGCGACCGCGCGGACCGCATCACCACGCTGGGCCGCAACGGCAGCGACTACTCCGGCGCGGTCTTCGCTGCGCTGTTCAACGCCGATGAGCTGCACATCTGGACCGACGTCGATGGCGTGCTGTCGGCGGATCCGCGGCTGGTGCCGGAGGCCGTGCAGCTGGAGGCGCTCAGCTACGACGAGGCCTGTGAGCTGGCCTATTTCGGTGCCAAGGTCGTGCATCCGCAGACCATGTCGCCGGCCATCCGCCTGGGCCTGCCGATCTTCATCCGCAACACCTTCCATCCGGCGCACCCGGGCACGCGCATCAGCGCAGAACGCTCGCCGCGCGGGCCGGTGAAGGGCCTGACCCTGAGCCCCGACCTGGCCCTGCTGAACCTGGAGGGCACCGGCCTGATGGGCGTGCCGGGCACCGCCGAACGCGTGTTCTCGGCACTGCGCCAGGCGCAGGTGTCGGTGGTGATGATCTCGCAGGGGTCTTCCGAACACTCGATCTGCTGCGTGGTGAAGGCCGGCGAGGCCGCGCGTGGACGTGAGGCCCTGCTGCATGCATTCGCCCACGAACTGGCGGTGGGCCAGGTGCAGCGCGTGCAGGTCGGCGAGGGCGTCAGCGTGCTGGCTGCCGTCGGTGATGGCATGGCCGGTCAGCCCGGCGTGGCCGCGCGCCTGTTCGAGGCCCTCGGCCGTGCCCAGGTGAACATCCTGGCGATCGCGCAGGGTTCGTCCGAGCGCAACATCTCCGTGGCCGTGGCCAGCGCCGACGCAACGCGCGCCCTGCGTGCCGCGCACGCCGGCTTCTGGCTCTCGCCGCAGACCTTCGCGGTGGGCGTGATCGGGCCGGGCAATGTCGGCGCGGCGCTGCTGGACCAGCTGCTGGCCGCGCGCCCGCAGCTGCTGGCCAAGGCCAACGTCGACCTGCGACTGCGTGCGCTGGCCTCGCGCTCGCGCATGCGCCTGGAAGCCGATGTCCTGCACGCCGACTGGCGGCAGGCGCTGCACGGCGATGGCCAGGCCAGCGACCTGGACGCGTTCACCGAACACCTGCTGGCCGCACACCTGCCGCATGCGGTGGTGATCGACTGCAGTGGCAGCGCCGACGTGGCCGAGCGCTACGAGGGATGGCTGGCCGCCGGCATCCATGTGGTCACCCCGAACAAACAGGCGGGTTCGGGTCCGCTGTCGCGCTACCAGCGCATCCATGCCGCTGCTGCCGCCAGTGGCGCGCGCTTCCGTTACGAGGCCACGGTGGGTGCCGGTCTGCCGGTGATCACCACGCTGCGCGACCTGGTCGATACCGGCGACGAAGTGCTGGCGGTGGAGGGCATCTTCTCCGGCACGCTGGCCTGGCTGTTCAATCGATTCGATGGCAGCCAGCCGTTCTCCGAGCTGGTGGCGCAGGCGCGTTCGATGGGCTACACCGAGCCGGACCCGCGCGATGATCTGTCCGGCGTGGACGTGGCGCGCAAGCTGGTGATCCTCGCCCGTGAGGCCGGCCAGGCGCTCAGCCTGGAACAGGTGCAGGTGGAAAGCCTGGTGCCGGCGCTGCTGCGCGATGGCAGCGTGGACGACTTCATGGCCCGCCTGGGTGAATCCGATGCCAGCCTGCTGCAGCGCCTCGAAGGTGCACGGGCGCGTGGTGCGGTGCTGCGCTATGTCGCCCGGCTCGATGCGGAGGGTGCATCGGTGGGCCTGCAGGAACTGCCGGCCGACCACACCTTCGCCAACCTGCGCCTGACCGACAACGTGGTGCAGTTCCGCACCCGTCGTTACTGCGACAACCCGCTGGTGGTGCAGGGCCCGGGTGCAGGGCCGGAAGTCACCGCTGCCGGCGTGTTTGCCGATCTGCTGCGCGTGGCCGCCGGCGAAGGAGCGCGGCTGTGATTGCACGCGCATTCGCGCCCGCATCCGTGGCCAACGTGGCCGTGGGCTTCGACATTCTCGGCCATGCCATTGCCGGCATCGGCGATACCGTGACGGTGCGCCGCATCGATGAGCCGACCGTGCGCATCGAGGCCATCCGCGGCAGTGCCGTCGAGCTGCCGCTGGATGCGCCGGGTAATACGGCCGGGGCCGCGCTGATCTCGCTGCGCGAGGGCGTGGGTCTTTCGTACGGCTTCGCGGTCGAGATCGACAAGGGCATTCCGTTCGGCTCGGGCATGGGCGGTTCGGCCGCCTCGTGCGTGGCCGCGCTGGTGGCCGCCAACGCGCTGCTTGATGCACCGCTGCCGCGCGAAGCGCTGTATCCACACGCACTGGATGGCGAGGCGGTGGCCAGTGGTGGCCGCCACGGTGACAACGTCGGCCCGCTGCTGCTGGGCGGGCTGGCGCTGTGTACGGCCGATCGCCTGGTGTCGATTCCGGTGCCGGCCAGCTGGCACAGCCTGCTGGTGCATCCGCACGCGGTGCTGGAGACCCGGCGCGCGCGGGCGGCACTGCAGGGCAGCTATGCGCTGGGCGAATTTGTCGCACAGAGCGCCAACCTTGCCCTGGTGCTCAGTGGTTGTCACCGCGGCGATGCGGCCCTGGTGCGTGCCGGCCTGCGCGACGTGCTGGTGGAGCCGCGCCGCGCCGCACTGATCGCCGGCTTCGACGCTGCACGCGATGCCGCGTTGGCAGCCAACGCGATGGGCGCGGGCATTTCCGGTGCCGGCCCGAGTGTGTTTGCCTGGTTTGAAGATGCCGACCAAGCCCATGCCGCTGCGGCGCCCGTGCGTGCGGCGTTTGCCGCCGCAGGCTTCGACAGCGAAGCCTGGGTCTCGTCGCTGGACGCTGCTGGAGCGCGACTGTGCTGAATCCTTCCCCCTTGCTGGATACCGAGCTCATGCAATTCGTTTCGACCCGAGGGCATGCGCCCGCCGTTGGCCTGAGTGCCGCCATCGCCGCCGGCCTGGCCCCGGATGGCGGCCTGTACGTGCCCGACGTGTTGCCTGCGCCGCGCGAACTGCACGCCGGTGCCACCCTCGCCGAGACCGCTGCCGATCTGCTGGCGCCTTTTTTCGAAGGTGATCCGCTGCAGGACGCACTGCCGGAGATCTGCCGCGAGGCCTTCGATTTCCCGGTACCGCTGCGTGCGCTGGGCCGTGACGGCGACCATGTGCTGGAGCTGTTCCATGGCCCGACCGCCGCGTTCAAGGACATCGGCGCGCGCTTCCTCGCCGGCACGTTGTCGCGCCTGCAGGCGGGCAAGGACCGTGACCTGACGATTGTCGTGGCCACCTCCGGCGATACCGGTGCCGCGGTGGCAGCGGCCTTCCATCGCCAGCCCGGCGTGCGCGTGGTGGTGCTGTATCCCGATGGCCGTGTTTCGCCGCGCCAGGCACACCAGCTGGGCTGCTTCGGCGACAACATCCAGGCGCTGCGCGTGGGCGGCTCGTTCGATGACTGCCAGGCGATGGTCAAGCAGGCGCTGGCCGACACCGACCTGCAGGCGCAGGTGCCGCTGAGTTCGGCCAACAGCATCAGCCTGGGCCGGCTGCTGCCGCAGATGAGCTACTACGCGCATGCGGCGCTGACCCACCACGCGCGCACGCGGCGCCGCCTCAACCTGGTGGTGCCGACCGGCAACCTGGGCAATGCGATGGCGGCCGTGCTGGCGCGTGCACTGGGCGTGCCGATCGGCCAGATCGTGCTGGCTACCAATGCGAATGCGGTGCTGCCGGCCTACTTCAATGGCGGCGACTACCAGCCGCAGGCCAGCGTGGCCACCGTGGCCAATGCGATGGATGTGGGCGCGCCAAGCAACTTCGAGCGCCTGCGCTGGCTGTATGCCGATGACGATGCGGAACTGCGTGCTGCGTTCCGCGCGTTCGCGGTGGATGACGTGACCATCCGCGCGACCATCGCCAGTGCGCATGCCAGCAGCGGCGAGCTGTTCTGCCCGCACACCGCCACGGCGGTGAAAGTGCTGCAGGACCTGCGCGCGCGCGGCGCCAAGGGCGACTGGGCGGTGGTGTCGACGGCGCACCCGGCCAAGTTCGAGGCGGTGGTGGAACCGTTGATCGGCGAAAGCGTGGCGGTGCCGCCGGCATTGGATGCGCTGCTGCAGCGGCCGGCGCATGCCGAGCCGCTGGCCGCTGATTACGCGGCGCTGCGCGAGGTGTTGTTGCGCTGAGGCGGGTAGTGCCGGCCGCTGGCCGGCAACACCGTGAACCGCGCGACGGTCAGGCCAGCCCTTCGCCCGCCAGCGTACGCAGCCCATCCTCGTCGAGGATCTCCACCACGTTCAGATGGGGCAGGGCGATCAGGCCCTGCTGGCGCAGCTTGGTGAAGGTGCGGCTGACCGTTTCCATGGTCAGGCCGAGGTGGTCGGCGATGTCGCCGCGGCCCATCGGCAGCGACACGCGCAGGCCATCGCCGCCCAGCCTGGCTTCGCGTGCGGCCAGGCGCAGCAGGAAGTCGGCCAGCTTTTCGGCCGGTTGCAGGCGGGCCAGTGCCAGCGCGGCGTCCTGGGCGGCGTCCAGTTCCTGGCAGGCGCGCTGCAGCAGCTTGCGTTCCAGGTGCGGGAAGCGGCCGCGCAGCGCCTTCATCTGCGGCAGGGCCACGCGGCAGACGCGGCTGTCAGCGATGGCTTCGATATCGTGGCGATGGTGGTCGCTGCCACTCAGGCCGAGGTAATCACCGGGCAGCACGAACCCGTTGATCTGTCGACGGCCGTCGGCCAGCGTGCGCACCAGGCGCAGTGCGCCCGCGGTCAATGTATAGACATGCTGGCGTTCTTCGCCGGTGCGGGCCAGGGTGCTGCCCAGGCCCACCTGCTGCGACACGGTCACCTGTTCCAGTGCCTGCACTTCGTCGGGCGACAGCGCCGAGCAGACCGCCAGGTGGCGGACCGAGCAGTGCAGGCAGTCCAGCGTGGTGCAGGACGGCGCAGCGTCGTCGTGGGCGGCGGACGGAGCGCCAAAAGGCCGGGACATGGTGCGGAGGCGTATCACGGGCGGGGGAGGGCTTTATGATACTTCATGCGGCCTTATGGCCCCTGATCGGCGGCTGAGCCATGCGGGGCGGTAGAATGTCGCCCCCTCCCACGTTCCCGTTCCTGCAGGAGTTCCGCCCGTGATCAAGCCCCGTACCCCGCCCGGCACCCTTGAACTGTTGCCGCGCGAGCAGATTGCGTTGCAGCGCATGCTGGACGTCATCCGCCGCAACTACGAGCGCTTCGGGTTCCTGCCGGTGGAAACGCCGGTGTTCGAGCTGTCCGACGTATTGCTGACCAAGTCCGGTGGCGAGACCGAGCGCCAGGTGTACTTCGTGCAGTCCACCGGCGCGCTGGCCAATGCTGCCGAATCGGGCGACCGCTCGCTGCCGGAAATGGCGCTGCGTTTCGACCTGACCGTGCCGCTGGCCCGCTACGTGGCCGAGCACGAGCACGAGCTGACCTTCCCGTTCCGCCGCTACCAGATGCAGCGCGTGTACCGCGGCGAGCGTGCCCAGCGTGGCCGCTTCCGCGAGTTCTACCAGTGCGACATCGACGTGATCGGCAAGGACAGCCTGAGCGTGCGCTACGACGCTGAAGTTCTGGCCGTCATCCACGCCGTGTTCTCCGAGCTGCGCATCGGTGATTTCAGCATCCAGCTGAACAACCGCAAGCTGATGCGCGGTTTCTTCGAGAGCCTGGGCGTGGCCGAAGGCGAGCGCCAGCTGGCCGTGCTGCGCGAAGTGGACAAGCTGGACAAGCGCGGCGCCGATTACGTGCGCGAAACGCTGGTGGGCGAGGGCTTCGAGATTCCGGCCGAGCAGGTCGAGAAGATCCTGGCCTTCGTGGCCGTGCGCTCGAAGGGTCATGAAGACGCGCTGGCCCAGCTGGCCGCCCTGGAAGCCGGTGGCGCCTCGTCGGAAACCCTGCGCAACGGCGTGGCCGAGCTGCGCGAAGTGCTGCAGCTGGTGCAGGCGCTGGGCGTGCCGGAAACCGCGTACTGCCTGAACTTCTCCATCGCCCGCGGCCTGGATTACTACACCGGCACCGTCTACGAGACCACGCTGACCGACCACCCGCAGATCGGCTCGATCTGCTCGGGCGGCCGTTACGAAGACCTGGCCAGCCACTACAGCAAGTCCAAGCTGCCGGGCGTGGGCATCTCCATCGGCCTGTCGCGCCTGTTCTGGCAGCTGCGCGAAGCCGGCCTGATCGACGGCATCGAAGCCAGCAGCGTGCAGGCGCTGGTGGCACTGATGGACGAGCAGGGCATGGCGCAGTCGCTGGACATCGCCCGCCGCCTGCGCAGCGGTGGCATCAACACCGAAGTGCAGATGGAGCCGAAGAAGATCGGCAAGCAGTTCCAGTACGCCGCCAAGGCCGGCATCCGCTTCGTGGTCCTGGCTGGCGAAGACGAGCTCGCCCGCGGCGTCGTGGCAGTGAAGGACCTGGTGCGCGAACAACAGTTCGAAGTCTCCCGCGACGAACTGGCCAGCACCCTGCAGGTCGAGCTGGAACAGTCGAAGGTGATGTAACTGCCCAAGGCAGCACCCAGAAGTTGAACGAAACGCCCACCACCCGGTGGGCGTTTTCGTTTCCGACTCGCGCTCCGGGCTCAGAGCCGTTTTCCCAGGAGAACGGATCCGACCCCGTGCCGACCAACGGTCGGCACCCACCAACAGCAGCGTCATGCCGTTTCGACAGATCGCAGGAAACTCTCGAAGGCGGGGTGGGTCCGGTGGCAGGGGTGTGAGCGGCATGGATGCCGC
>NZ_JACVTV010000220.1:0-616 GCF_016624625.1 Stenotrophomonas sp. S41
ACGACCCCCTGATTAACAGTCAAGTGCTCTAACCGGCTGAGCTATTCGGGCAGACGACTAGTATAACCACTCTTCACGCGCGATGGTAGGGGTGATTCGCAATCATTGCGGCGGCCCGATACAGCTGCTCGGCGACCACCAGCCGCACCAGCATGTGCGGCAGGGTCAGCGGTCCGATCGACCACTTCTCATCGGCCAGCGCGGACACTTCCGGCGAGTGCCCTTCCGGGCCACCGATCAGGAACGCCAGGTCCCTGCCCTGCCCGCGCCAATGCTCCAGGCGCTGCGCGAGCTGTTCCGAACTGAGCTGGCGGCCCGGCACGTCCAGCGCCACCACGTAGGCATTCTTCGGCAGCGCAGCGATCACCCGCTTGCCTTCGTCCTCGGTGGCGCGACGCGCATCGCGGCCCTTGCCACGCAGGCCCGGCTCGATTTCCACCAGTTCGAACGGCAGCCAGTGCGACAGCCGCTTCTGGTATTCGGCGAAACCCTGCGCGACCCAGCTGGGTGCGCGTTCACCGGTGGCGATCAGGCGGGCTTTCATCTACGCAGTCTCCAAAACGTCGAGGGGGGCCGCCGCGCCGGCGGGGGGGGGGCGGAAACCCCCGGCGGCGGG
>NZ_JACVTV010000221.1:0-532 GCF_016624625.1 Stenotrophomonas sp. S41
ACATCCCAACCTGCTCAAGCCCGGAGAGGGCTGCGTAGTTCCCAATGGTTGCGAACAGGTGTGGGTGGCTGACATCACCTATCTGCCCACGGATGGGAAATTCGTCTACCTGAGCCTGGTTACTGATGCCTGGTCACGCAAGATTGTGGGCTGGAGCGTGAATGAGACGCTGCAGACCGAACATACCGGGCAAGCACTGGAAATGGCCCTGAGAGGCCGAAAAACGAGGCAGCGGCTGATCCATCATTCGGATCGGGGCATCCAATACTGCTCGGATAGCTACCAGCATCTCCATGCAAAGCATGGCCTGACCTGCTCGATGACCGACGGCTACGACTGCTACCAGAACGCGTTGGCCGAACGCATCAACGGCATCCTGAAATGTGAGTTTCTGCTTCATCGCCCACGCGACTTGGGGCAGGCCCGGCAGATGGTGGCTGAGGCAGTGGAGATCTACAACGCCGAGCGCCCCCATCTGTCCCTTAAAATGCAGACGCCCGATGCGATGCATCGGGCGTCCTTGGCCGCCTGA
>NZ_JACVTV010000222.1:0-409 GCF_016624625.1 Stenotrophomonas sp. S41
CCACGACCGCTTCGGCCAGGTCACCCGCAAGGTGCAGACGATCAACGGTGTGGCCATTACGCTGCGCTACGCCTACAGCAAAGCGGGTCGCCTCACGGAGCTGACCTATCCCGACGGCAGCGTGGCCGACTACGTGCGCGACACGCTGGGCCGCATCAGCCAGATTGGCCTGACCCGGCCCGGGCAGGCACGGCAGGTGGTGGTCAACGACGTGAGCTATGCGGCCTTCGGCCCAGCCACCGGCTGGACCTACGGCAACGGCCGCCAGTTGCAGCGCCCCCTGGATCTGGACTATCGCCCTCAGGCCGTGCACGACCCGGCTGCCGGTGGCCTGTCCCTGGGCTTTGGCTATGACGCCGTGGGCTCGATCACCGAGTTGAAGAACGGCACCGGTTCAGCCGTGCTTGCG
>NZ_JACVTV010000223.1:0-339 GCF_016624625.1 Stenotrophomonas sp. S41
TGGTGGGTGCCGACCGTTGGTCGGCACATCTGTCAGATATCGAATGAATTCATCCACGCATGGCGTGGCTCTACTGCGACTGTGCGGCTGTTGGTGGGTGTCGACCGTTGGTCGACACATCTGTCAGACAACGAATGAATTCATCCACGCATGGCGTAGCTCTACTGCGACTGTGCAGCTGTTGGTGGGTGCCGACCGTTGGTCGGCACATCTGTCAGATGTCGAATCCACGCATGGCGTGGCTCTACTGCGACAGGCGGCTGTTGGTAGGTGTCGACCGTTGGTCGACACATCTGTCAGACATCAATATCCGACCCCGTGCCGACCAACGGTCGGCAC
>NZ_JACVTV010000224.1:0-311 GCF_016624625.1 Stenotrophomonas sp. S41
TGTAAGCTCGTAGGCGCCATCCATGGCGCCTGCGCCCCTGCGCAACCCACCCGCCCGGCCACGGACAGGTTCCTGCGCGCGCCAGCCACGAAAGACAAAAGAAAAGATCAAAGGCAAACGCCGGTCGCTGCGCTCTGGATGCCTCTTCCTGGCTTTTGATCTGTTTGCCTGTTGCCGGCCAGCGGCCGGCACTACCAGGCGGCATCCACGCATGGCGTGGATCTACTGGCCACCGGGAAATTGTCGGAGGCGGGGTGGGTCCGGTTGCGGGGGTGTGAGCGGCATGGATGCCGCGACCAAGCCCCCATGGA
>NZ_JACVTV010000225.1:0-297 GCF_016624625.1 Stenotrophomonas sp. S41
CATCACCCTTTCACGGTGGCGACCGGGGTTCGAATCCCCGTGGGGACGCCAGTTTCAAAACGGACCCTGCTCCCATGCAGGACAATCCGGAGTTTCATGGGGCCATAGCTCAGCTGGGAGAGCGCCTGCATGGCATGCAGGAGGTCAGCGGTTCGATCCCGCTTGGCTCCACCACTTCGACATTAGGCCGTCGAAGATCTACAACTTGAAGTTTTCGTGCGTCCCCATCGTCTAGAGGCCTAGGACATCACCCTTTCACGGTGGCGACCGGGGTTCGAATCCCCGTGGGGACGCCAA
>NZ_JACVTV010000226.1:0-285 GCF_016624625.1 Stenotrophomonas sp. S41
ATCACCCTTTCACGGTGGCGACCGGGGTTCGAATCCCCGTGGGGACGCCAACTCATCACGAACAACGAGGACCCGGCCGATAACCGGGTCTTTTTTGTTCACCGCCTACCGGCGTTCAGGTTGTGGCGTTGCGGTTCCCCTGCCCTTGTGGCCCTGGTGAACCACAACGAAGAAAGCGAAAAAAAAGCTTCCACAAAGGTGAATACGTTGGTAAGATAGGCGGCTCGGTAACACGGGGCCATAGCTCAGCTGGGAGAGCGCCTGCATGGCATGCAGGAGGTCAGC
>NZ_JACVTV010000227.1:0-278 GCF_016624625.1 Stenotrophomonas sp. S41
CGACGGGGGCGGCCGGGGCCCGGGGCATGGCGACCGCGCTCATCGGCGGCGGCCGATCCGTGCAGCGCACGGCAGGTGAAGCGACATGGCGTGCGCTCCGTGAATGTGGGGAGCGCAGTCTAGGCAGGCCCACTGCTGCGAAAAATGGCGTGGATGCGATGCCAGCCGTGCGCCAGACGCACGGGTGCAGGTGCCTGGGCTGATTTCATGTGGGTGCACACACGACGCTGGCAGGTGGCCCCCCGGGGGGGGGGCCCCCCGGCGGGGGGGGGGGGGCC
>NZ_JACVTV010000228.1:0-270 GCF_016624625.1 Stenotrophomonas sp. S41
GTGCCGACCGTTGGTCGGCACGGGGTCGGATATCGATGTCTGACAGATGTGCCGACCAACGGTCGGCACTTACCAAAAGCCGCCGTTACCAGTAGATCCACGCCATGCGTGGATGATTTATCCGATATTTGACAGATGTGCCGACCAACGGTCGACACCTACCAAAAGTCGCCGTTATCAGTCGATCCACGCCATGCGTGGATGATTTATCCGATATCCGACAGATGTGCCGACCAACGGTCGGCACCCACCACCAGCAGTTCCCAACAG
>NZ_JACVTV010000229.1:0-269 GCF_016624625.1 Stenotrophomonas sp. S41
CCCCCCGGCGGGCCCCCCCCCGGCCCCCCCCCCCCCCCCCCACCCCTGACACTCTCCCGGCGCGTCCCGTAGATCCACGCCATGCGTGGATGAATGCGTCCGGGGAATGAACTTTTTCCGGTCGATGAATCTTATGTAGAGCCGAGCCATGCTCGGCTCCGAGCAAGCGCAGCGCCGCGACCCGCTCCTGCCTTTCCTTCTTCACTCCGTGGCTGGCGCGCACGGAACCTGTCCGTAGCCGGGGGGGGGGGGGGGGGGGGGGGGGGGGG
>NZ_JACVTV010000022.1:0-47863 GCF_016624625.1 Stenotrophomonas sp. S41
ATGGAGATCTCAGGCGGCCCGCCACGCCGCCCCTCCCGCTTTCCGCTGCAAGGAATCCCCCATGGCCGCCCGCAAGTCCACCGCCCCCCTCATCGAAGTCACCGCCCGCCCCGGCAAGCCGCTGGGCATGGCCCCGGCCACCTTCCTGCGCGACTTCTGGCAGAAGCGCCCGCTGCTGATCCGCAACGCCTTCCCCGATTTCCAGACCCCGGTGCAGCCGGAAGACCTGGCCGGGCTGGCCTGCGAGGAAGGCGTGCTGGCGCGCCTGATCCAGCACGACAAGGCCCAGGACGGCTGGCGCGTGCGCAGCGGCCCGTTCCAGGAAGACGTGTTCCCCGCCCTGCCCGACCACGACTGGACCCTGCTGGTGCAGGACGTCGACAAGTGGGACCCGGACGTGCGCGCGCTGATCGAATACTTCAACTTCCTGCCGCGCTGGCGCATGGATGACGTGATGATCAGCTTCGCCGCCACCGGTGGCTCGGTCGGTGCCCATGTCGACCAGTACGACGTGTTCCTGCTGCAGGCCCACGGCCACCGCCGCTGGCAGATCGACGCCAGCGAATCGATCAAGGGCAAGCGCCCGCCGCTGGGCTTCCGCCCGGACGTGGAACTGAAGCTGCTGCAGGTGTTCAAGCCCACCCACGACTGGGTGCTGGCGCCGGGCGACATGCTGTACCTGCCGCCGAACGTGCCGCACCACGGCGTGGCCGAGGATCCCTGCCTGACCTTCTCCTTCGGCATGCGCGCGCCGGCCTCGGCCGAGCTGATCAGCGACTACCTGGACACCCTCATCGCCGATGCCGATGAGAACATCCGCTACCAGGACCCCGACCTGAAGGTGCCGGCCGACCCGAACGAAATCGATACGGTGGCGATGGCACGGGTGATCACCGCGCTCAACGCCATCCGCATGAACGATCCGGACAAGCTGGGTGACTGGTTCGGCCGCTTCATCACCACCTACCGCGCGGCGGGCGAAGTGATGGCCCACCAGGCCGCCCCGGCCCCGGAGGAAGTGGTCCAGGCCCTGGCCTCGGGCCTGCTGCTGCAGCGCCACCCGTGGGCGCGCCTGGCCTGGCGCCGGGCCAAGCGCGGCGCCAGCCTCTATGTCAGCGGCCAGGATTTCGCCCTGCCGGTGAAGGACGCGCAGCGCCTGGCCGGTGCCGAGCAGCTCGACGCGGCGGCCTACCGTGGCCTGTCCGACAAGGGCCGCGCGGTGCTGCAGCAGCTGCTGGTCGGTGGCGTGTTCCAGCTGATCGACCCGAACGAGGTGTTTGAGGACGAGGACGAAGGCGAGGACGCCGCGGTGCTGGGCGAAGTGGTCGAAGGCCACGACCAGGTGGCCGAGCTCGACGACGAAGTGGTCTCCGACGACGTGCACACCGTGACCGTCCACGACGACGGCATCGAGGTCATCGTCAACTTCGAAGACCACGACGAAGACGACAGCGACGCCGGTCGCGCCTGAGCCATGGCCACGATCCGGGTCCAGCAGGTCAGCCACGCCGACGCCCACGTCGCCATCCACGACGTGCGGCAGCGGGTGTTCGTGCAGGAACAGGGCATCGCCGCCGAACTGGAGCGTGATGCGCTGGACCCGGTCTGTGCCCACGTGCTGGCCCTGGACGCCGACGGCCAGCCCGTCGGCACCGGCCGCCTGGCCCCCGATGGCCGCATCGGCCGCATGGCGGTGCTGGCCAGCCTGCGCAACCAGGGCGTCGGCGAGGCCCTGCTGGAGGCGCTGGTGCAGGCCGGCCGCCAGCTCGGCCTGGCCGAGGTGCACCTGCACGCGCAGCTGCCGGCGCGTGATTTCTACGCCCGCCAGGGCTTCCTGCCCGAAGGCGAGGTGTTCGAGGAGGCCGGCATCGGCCACCAGCAGATGCGCCGCCGGCTGGGCGTGGCCAGCGCCATCGACAGCCGCGCCGAGGCGGTGGCCATCACCACGGCCATCATCCACCGCGCCCGTCGCCAGCTGTGGCTGCACAGCCGCCAGCTCGACCCCGGCCTGCTCGATGCGCCGCCGGTGCAGGCGGCCCTGCGCCGCTTCGTGACCGCCCGCCACGACAAGCAGCTGCGGGTGATCGTGCACGATGCGGCCGCGATTGCGGCTGCCGGCGCACCGCTGCTGGCCCTGGCCCAGCGCCTGCCCAGCGTGATCCAGTTCCGCGAGGTCAGCGATCCGATCGACCGTGCGCTGGCCTCGGCCTGTCTGGTCAATGACGCGGGCGACTTCTACTTTCGTCTTATCGGCCATCGCCTGGACGGCGAAGCCGGGATCTCGCTGCCGGCACGTTCGCAGCCGTTCGAGCAGCAATTGCAGCGTGTCTGGGACCGTTCGCGCGATTGCAGCGAACTGCGCGCGCTCGGCATCTGAGCGCGCTGTCCCGGACAAACCTGTCTGGGAGCGACACCAGGGGACGCGCAATGCCGCTGGCGGTGCCCCTTCGTGTCCGGATGGGGGTACAATTTGGCCGTTTGAACGCGCCCGTGCAGGGCTATTCATTTTCCTGCAGGGTCCTTCTGAAGCCATACCCCACAAAGCGAATCAGCACCCTCCATCGTGGACAATCAACTGAAGCAGTTTGCGCAATCTTCGCAACTCGCCGGCGGCAACGCCTCCTATGTCGAGGACCTGTACGAGCAGTACCTGGTCTCCCCGGATAGTGTCGATCCCAAATGGAAAACCTACTTCGACGGCTTCAAGGGCCGCGAAGCAGGCGACATTCCGCACTCGGCCGTCATCTCCCACATCGCGGACGCGGCCAAGGATGCGCTGAAAGCCGGCACCGGCACGGGTGCAGGCGACGAGCGTGAGCGCAATGTCGGTCGTCTGATCACTGCCTACCGCTCGCGCGGCCATCTCGATGCGCGCCTGGACCCGCTGGGCCTGACCACGCCGGTCAACACCCCGGACCTGGGCCTGCCGTTCCACAGCCTGTCCGACGGCGATCTCAACAGCGAGTTCAGCACCGGCGGCGTCGGCGGCCAGCCGCGCATGAAGCTGCGCGACCTGCTCGCGCGCCTGAAGGCGACCTACACCGGCTCGATCGGTGCAGAGTTCATGCACATCGCCGAAGTCGAGCAGCGCCAGTGGATCTACAAGAAGCTGGAACTGGCCGGTGGCAACTACCAGCTGGACGCTGACACCCAGCGCCGCACGCTGGAGCGCCTGACCGCCGCCGAAGGCCTCGAGCGTTACCTGCACACCAAGTACGTCGGCCAGAAGCGCTTCTCGCTGGAAGGCGGCGACTCGCTGATCCCGATGATGGACACCATCATCCGCAGCGCCGGCAAGGATGGCGTCAAGGACGTGGTCGTCGGCATGGCCCACCGTGGCCGCCTGAACGTGCTGGTCAACACCCTCGGCAAGAACCCGCGCAAGCTGTTCGACGAGTTCGAAGGCAAGTTCGAGCACGACGAGCACGCCTCGGCCGGTGACGTGAAGTACCACATGGGCTTCTCGGCCGACGTGGCCACCGACGGTGGCCCGGTGCACCTGGCGCTGGCGTTCAACCCGTCGCACCTGGAAATCGCCGATCCGGTCGTTGCCGGTTCCGTGCGTTCGCGCCAGGAGCGCCGCAAGGACACCGCCCGCAAGCAGGTCATGCCGATCCTCATCCACGGCGACGCGGCCTTCTCCGGCCAGGGCGTGGTCATGGAGCTGTTCCAGATGTCGCAGGCCCGCGGCTTCGCCGTCGGCGGCACCGTGCACATCGTGGTCAACAACCAGGTCGGCTTCACCACCTCCAACCCGCTGGATACGCGTTCCACGCGCTATGCCACCGACGTGGCGAAGATGATCGCCGCTCCGGTGCTGCACGTGAACGGCGATGATCCGGAAGCGGTCGTGTTCGCCGCGCAGCTGGCCTTCGAGTTCCGCCAGAAGTTCGCCAAGGACGTGGTCATCGACCTGATGTGCTACCGCCGTTGGGGCCACAACGAGGCCGACGAACCGGCGATCACCCAGCCGCTGATGTACCAGGTGATCCGCAAGCACCCGACCACCCGCGAGTTGTACGCCGAGCAGCTGGAAAAGGCAGGCGTGATCGCCGCCGGCGCCGGCAAGGCGATGGTCGATGCGTACCGCGACAAGCTGGACGGTGGCGAAGTGACCACCGAACTGGCCAAGGTCGAGAAGACCCCGCCGACCAGCCCGCTGTTCGTCGATTGGCCGAAGCTGCTGGAAGGCAAGCTGTCCGATGAGATCTCCACCAAGGTGGACAAGGACAAGCTGGTCGAGCTGGCCAAGCTGATCAACACCGTGCCGGAAGAAGTGCAGCTGCACTCGCGCGTGTCGAAGGTCTACGACGACCGCCGCAAGATGGCCGCCGGCGAGATCCCGGGCGACTGGGGCTTTGCCGAGAATCTGGCCTACGCCACCCTGCTGGACGAGGGCAATGCGCTGCGCCTGGTCGGCCAGGACGTCGGCCGCGGCACCTTCACCCACCGCCACGCGATCCTGCACGACCAGAAGACCGACAACTACTACCTGCCGCTGCGGCAGCTGGTGGATTCGCCGGAGAAGGCCACCATCATCGATTCGCTGCTGAGCGAAGAAGCCGTGATGGCCTACGAGTACGGTTTCTCGACCACCGATCCCAACACCCTGTGCATCTGGGAAGGCCAGTTCGGCGACTTCGCCAACGGCGCCCAGGTGGTGATCGACCAGTTCATCGCCGCCGGCGAAGCGAAGTGGGGCCGTATCACCGGCCTGACCCTGCTGCTGCCGCACGGTTATGAAGGCCAGGGTCCGGAACACAGCTCGGCGCGCCTGGAGCGCTTCCTGCAGCTGTGCGCGCTGGAAAACATGCTGGTCGTGGTTCCGTCCACCCCGGCACAGGCCTTCCACATGCTGCGCCGCCAGCTGCACCTGACCACCCGCAAGCCGCTGGTGGTGATGTCGCCCAAGTCGCTGCTGCGCCACAAGCTGGCCGTGTCGACCCTGGACGAGCTGGCCAACGGCGAGTTCCAGCACCTGATCGGCGACGCCAATGCCGATGCCAAGAAGGTCAAGCGCGTGGTGCTGTGTTCGGGCAAGGTCTACTACGACCTGCTGGAAGACCAGACCAAGCGTGGCCAGGACGACGTGGCGATCATCCGCGTGGAACAGCTGTACCCGTTCCCGCGTGCGCTGCTGGCTGCCGAACTGAAGAAGTACGGCAAGGCCACCGACGTGGTGTGGACGCAGGAAGAACCGCAGAACCAGGGTGCGTGGTACCAGATCCGCCACCACCTGCAGTTCTGCCTGGCCGATGGCCAGAACCTGCACTACGCCGGTCGCGCACGTTCGGCTTCGCCGGCTGCCGGTCACATGGCTGACCACGTCCGCGAACAGCAGCAGCTGGTCGCCGATGCGCTGGTCAACCCGTTCAACGACACGTTCGCTGAATAATTCCTCCCCCTATTTAGAAGACAAACCAGGAAGCTCCCGCAATGGCCACCGAAGTCAAAGCCCCGGTACTGCCCGAATCCGTCGCCGACGGCACCATCGCCACCTGGCACAAGAAGGTGGGCGACGCCGTCAAGCGCGACGAAAACCTGCTTGACCTGGAAACCGACAAGGTCGTCCTGGAAGTGCCGTCGCCGGTCGACGGCGTGATCAAGGAGATCAAGTTCAAGGAAGGCGACACCGTGACCTCCAGCCAGGTCGTGGCGATCATCGAAGAAGGCGCCGTGGCTGCTGCCCCGGCTCCGGCCGCTGAAGCTGCTCCGGCTGCTGCCGCTGCCCCGGCCGCTGCTGCTCCGGCCGCTGCCGCCGCTCCGGCCCCGGCCGCCAAGTCGGCCGCCGACGCGCTGCCGCCGGGCGCCCGCTTCACCGCCATTACCGAAGGCGTGAACCCGTCCGACGTCGACGGCACCGGCCGCCGCGGTGCGGTCACCAAGGAAGACATCGTCAACTTCGCCCGCAACGGCGGCGCCGGCAAGGCCGGTGGCGCACGTCCGGAAGAACGCGTGCCGATGACCCGCATCCGCAAGCGCATCGCCGAGCGCCTGATGGAGTCGAAGAACTCCACCGCCATGCTGACCACCTTCAACGAAGTCGACCTGTCCAAGGTGTCGGCGGCGCGCAAGGACCTGCAGGACGAGTTCGTCAAGGCACACGGCATCAAGCTGGGCTTCATGAGCTTCTTCGTGAAGGCCGCTGCCAATGCCCTGCAGCGCTTCCCGCTGGTCAACGCCTCGATCGACGGCGACGACATCATCTACCACGGCTACTCGGACATCTCGATCGCCGTGTCCACCGAGAAGGGCCTGGTCACCCCGGTCCTGCGCAACGTCGAGCGCATGTCGTTCGCCGACATCGAAAAGACCATCGCCGACTACGCCAAGAAGGCGCGTGACGGCAAGCTGGGCCTTGACGAACTGCAGGGCGGCACCTTCACCGTGACCAACGGCGGCACCTTCGGTTCGCTGCTGTCGACCCCGATCATCAACCCGCCGCAGAGCGCCATCCTGGGCATGCACGCCATCAAGGAGCGTCCGATCGCCCAGAACGGCCAGGTCGTGATCGCGCCGATGATGTACCTGGCCCTGTCCTACGACCATCGCATCATCGATGGCAAGGACTCGGTGCAGTTCCTGGTGGACATCAAGAACCAGCTGGAAAACCCGGGCCGCATGCTGTTCGGCCTGTAAGAGACCTCCCGCCCCTCCGCGCCTGCGCGGAGGGGTTCTGGTATAGCAACAAGGACTATTTCAATGGCTGAACAATTCGACGTCGTCGTCATCGGTGCCGGCCCGGCCGGTTACCACGCTGCCATCCGCGCGGCACAGCTGGGCCTGAAGACCGCCTGCATCGACGCAGCGCTGGGCAAGGACGGCAAGCCGGCCCTGGGCGGCACCTGCCTGCGCGTGGGCTGCATCCCGTCCAAGGCGCTGCTGGATTCCTCGCGCCAGTTCTGGAACATGGGCCACATCTTTGGCGACCACGGCATCAGCTTCAAGGATGCCAAGATCGACGTCGAAGCGATGGTTGGCCGCAAGGACAAGATCGTCAAGCAGTTCACCGGCGGCATCGCCATGCTGTTCAAGGCCAACAAGGTCGCCACCTACTACGGTTTCGGTGAACTGCAGCCGGGCAACGTGGTCAAGGTGAAGCAGCACGACGGCTCGGAAGTCGAGCTGAAGGGCACCAACGTCATCATCGCCGCCGGTTCGGATTCGATCGAACTGCCGTTCGCCAAGTTCGACGGCGACGTCATCGTCGACAACGTCGGCGGCCTGGACTTCACCGAAGTGCCGAACCGCCTGGCCGTGATCGGCGCCGGCGTCATCGGCCTGGAACTGGGCAGCGTGTGGAAGCGCCTGGGCGCTGAAGTCACCATCCTGGAAGCACTGCCGGAGTTCCTGGCCGTGGCCGACGCCGAAGTGGCCAAGACCGCTGCCAAGGAATTCAAGAAGCAGGGCCTGGACATCCGCCTCGGCGCCAAGGTCTCCAAGACCGAGATCACCGGCAAGGGCAAGAAGAAGGAAGTCGTTGTCACCTACACCGACAGCGAAGGCGAGAAGACCCTGACCGTGGACAAGCTGCTGGTGGCCGTCGGCCGTCGCGCCGCCACCAAGGGCCTGCTGGCCGAAGGCACCGGCGTCAAGGTCAACGAGCGTGGCCAGATCGAAGTCGACGCGCACTGCCACACCGGCGTCAACGGCGTCTGGGCGGTCGGTGACTGCGTGCGCGGCCCGATGCTGGCGCACAAGGGCTTCGAGGAAGGCATCGCAGTTGCCGAACTGATCGCCGGCCTGCCGGGCCACGTCAACTTCGACACCATCCCGTGGGTCATCTACACCGAGCCGGAACTGGCATGGGTCGGCAAGACCGAAGCCCAGCTGAAGGCCGAAGGCATCCCGTACAAGGCCGGCAGCTTCCCGTTCGCCGCCAACGGTCGCGCGGTGGCGATGATCGAGCCGGCAGGCTTCGTGAAGATCCTGGCCCACGCCGAAACCGATCGCATCCTCGGCATGCACCTGGTCGGCGCCAACGTCTCCGAGCTGGTGCACGAAGGTGTGCTGACCATGGAGTTCAGCGGTTCGGCCGATGACCTGGCCCGCATCTGCCACGCCCACCCGTCGCTGTCGGAAGTGATCCACGACGCGGCGATGGCGGTCAGCAAGCGCGCCATCCACAAGGCGAACTGATCTGCATCACGGTAGGTGCCGACCGTTGGTCGGCACTCGCCTGCTAACGAAAAACCCCGCTTCGGCGGGGTTTTTTTGTTGGCTGCAACAGCACCGCGTGTCTTGACCCTGCAATGCTGCGGTTCAATGATCGGGGCATCTGACCAAGGAAGGAACGACCATGCGCTCGACTCCCCTCGCCCGCACGTCGCGCACCGCTGCGGTGATGTTGATGGCAACCCTGGTTCCGCTGCTGGCCTTCGCAGCCGAACCGCTGGAAGGCGATTACCGCAGGGCCTCGGTGCAGCCGGTCGAAGTTAGCCCGCTCGGCGCCAACCAGATCAAAATCCGCTACAGCACGCCGGCCGAAACCCTGTTCCACTCCCCCGGCGTCGACTACCGCTCCACCGATGGCACCCTGCAGGTCGCCATCCGCCGCTGCGGCATCAAGGACAGCGGCTGTACTGTCACGGCCAAGGCCACCTCGCCCAAGGACGATCCGTGGCGGCCGGTGGTCGTGCTGCCCTACCGCGGCGAGAAGATCATGATGATGTACAGCGATGGCCAGCAGCAGGTCGTGCCTGCGCCGCCGGCAACGGGTTCACGCTGATCCGGCCGCGCCGTTGTAGAGCCGAGCCCATGCTCGGCTGGCCGTTGCGATCGGAAATGGTCGCCCTGTTGTAGAGCCGAGCCCGTGCTCGGCTGGCCGTTGCACAATGCAGCCGAGCATGGGCTCGGCTCTACCGGGGATGGCCGCCTGATGCAGCGTCGAGCGCCGGCTTTGGCGCGTCGTCACACACGCGGTGCTTGACCACGGTGTCACCCACCTTCCATTGCTTCACGACGCGACAGTTCTCCTTCACCGCGGGCGCTTTCGAAGCTCGGGCACCGGCCGCATCCGCTTCATCGGCAGCGGCCGACTGCTGGCGCTCCAGCCACGCCGAGGTGGGCGCCGGCGACTGCGCCAGTGCCGGTCCCGCCAGCACGGCCAGCGCAACCGTCAGCAGCGCCTTCATGCCGTCACCGCCCGGCCACCCAGCAGTCGTGCGGGCAGCATGAACAGCGCGCGCAGGAAGGCGAACACGGCGGAGAACGTGATGCCGACAAGGCGGAACGGCAGGCTCAGCAGCCAGACGAACGGCCAGGCAACCAGCGCCAGCAGCGCCAACGGCCAGCACAGCACGAACAGCAGGCACCACACGCCCAACGCGAACAGGCTCTTCATGACGGTCTCCTTGGGCGGCACCCTGCCGCCTGTGACCACCGTGCCGCCCGCCCGCAGCCGCCGCAAACGGATTGCGACGAAACCGGGCTGGGGGCGATGAAACCCGGTGCAGCGGTGGTCGCCGGGCAGGACCCGGCGCCACCGAAGGCTTTACCGCGCTGGCGGCCTCAGCGGCTGCCGCTGCTCAGGCGCAGGCCGACGCTGCTGGAACGATCACTGCCCCGGGCCTGTTCATGGCCCAGCAGCAGCGACAGGATCCAGCCGCGCGCGATGGACACGTCCACGCCGGCCGACAGCGACAGCAGATCGTCGTTGTAGCTGCGCATCGCAAGGCGGTAGTCCTGCGGACGCGCCCACTCGGCGTAGTTCAACGTCGCCTCACCGCGGTCCTGCAGCGCCTGCCGGTACTCGATGCTCCAGAACGGGCGCAGGCGCGCCTCGGCCGTTTCGACCGCGCTGCCTTCCAGGCCGAACGCCAGCGCGCGGCTGTCGATGACATGGCGGCCGTAGGCCAGATCCAGTTCACCCAGCCCATGCTCGCGGTAGGCATCCAGCGTGCTGCGGCTGCCATCCACCCGTGCGTAGCCACTCATGCGCATACCCGACAGCACCTGCTCATAGCCCAGCGCCAGCGAACCGAACCACTGCGAGCCCTCGCGACGGGCCACCGCGATCGCACCGGCATCGCGACTCCAGCGCTGCAGGTCGAAGCGCAGGTCGCCGGTGGCCAGCACCGCATCGACGAACACGTGTTCGTTGCCGCGCCACAGGCCATACAACGCCAGCGAACGCTGGTCGGCCTGCAGACGCGTGCGCGCATCATCCTGCTCGCTGTCGTTGCGGCCGATACTGCCGGCCACGCCCCACAGCGCGCTGTCGCCGAGGCGACGATCCACGCCCACGGTCAGGCCGTCGCTGCGCAGGTCGTACCGCCCTGCCCCGGTCGGCCCACCCCGGCCATAGGTGGCCGAACCCGAGGCCCAGGTGCCCCAGCCGGCGGGCAGCAGCGGACGCTCGTTATCCATCACCTGGCCCAGCGGCAGCGACGCCGCATCCGGTCCACGCGCGCCGGTCGACACCGACAACGTATTGCTGTCCGCGTTACCGCCGGCACGCACCTGGCGTAGGCGCTCGCGGATGTTGGCCTGCTGCGCGTTGGCGAAGCGCACGCTGGCGTCCACCTGCGCCTGCAGCAGCCCGGTCACGCCCGGGTCACGGGTCGGGTCCGGGCGCACGTTCACCACCAGCACCAGCTCGACACTGGCGGCGGCATAGCTGCCCGCAGCGGCCTGTTCGGCAGTGATCACCGCACGACCTTCGCCGTGCACGTGCACGGTGCGGCCCTCGATGCTGGCCACCGCGGTGTCGCTGCTGTGGAAGCCGAAGGCACCGGGGCTGGCGCTGGTCGGCAGCGGCAGCTCGAAGCTGCCCTGTTCCAGCAGGCGCTGCAGGTCGGCACTCCACGCCAGCACCGGCACGGCCAGCGCGATCTCGACGATGCCTTGCAGCTGCGGCGCCGCTTCATGGTTGGCATCGCCGTCCTGGTCCACGGTCAACACGCAACGCCCCGCCGCCAGCATCGCGACGCGGGTGCCGCTGACACTGCAGACCGCGGGGCTGCTGCTGCCGAAACGCAGCGGCTGGCCCGACGCGCCGCCCTGTGCCGAGACCTCGAAGCTGCCGCCCTCGCTGTAGACCGGCGTTGCCGGGTCCACGCTGAAGCCGGTGATCGCCTGCGTGGCCTGCACGATCTTCAGCTGATAGCGCGCCACACCGGTGAAGCCGTAGGTATCGCTGACTTCCACGTCGAAATCGAACACGCCGGCCAGGGTGGCCACGCCCTGCAGCTGGCCGTCGCTGGACAGCAGCACGCCGGGCGGCAGCGCGCCCGACATCAGGCGGAACGCATACGGCGCGGTACCGCCACGCGCCTGCAGGCGCAGGCTGACCGGGCCGGCCTGGGTTGCCGGCGGCAGCGGCGCTTCCACTTCCTCGATCTGCGGCGCCGCCACGTCCAGCACGAAGGCGCGGCGCGCGCGGAAGGGACCGGTGCCGGAACTGCTGTCGGTCGCCTCGACCTCGATCTCGAAACGACCCGCCGCGACCGGCGTACCCGCCAGGTGCCCGCTGCGATCCAGGCTGAGGCCCGTCGGCAGACTGCCGCCAACAATCGCGTAGGTGTAAGGCGCTGCGCCACCGCTGCTGGACAGCTGCGCGTCCAGCGCCGTACCGGCCACGGCCTGCGGCAACACGGCGGACTGCAGGACCACGGTCGGCGTGCCAATGGTGATCGTGATGCTGGCCGGCGCCGACGTGCGGAAGCCATCGCTGACGGTGTAGGTGATGCTGTCGGTGCCGGCATAGCCTGCGGCCGGCGTGTAACGCAGCGTCATGCCCTGCACGTCAACCTGACCATGCTGCGGGCCCACGGCCACCTGCACCTGCTCGGCCACACCGGCGACCGACAGCGGCAGCACGACGGCGGCAGCCCCGTAAGGCACGGCGATGCTGGAATCGGCCACGGCCAGATCCGGCAACGGCACCACCGCTGCCGAGGCAGCCGACGCCACGCCGCTGCCGTACTCGCTGCGTGCAACCACCACGAAACGGTAAGCGCTGCCGTTGGCCAGGCCACGCACGGTGATCGGCGAGCTAGTACCGGTTGTGCTGATGCCACCCGGCTGCGCGGTCACCGTGTAATCGACGATGGCGCCACTGCCGGCCGACGCCGCATCGAAATACACCTGCACCTGTCCATCACCGGCCACGCCGCGCACGTTGGCGACGGCCGACGGCAGGTCGGCGCCCACGCGTACGCCCGTGGTCGCCCCCACATTGGCCAGTGCCGCACGCGCTTCGGTGCCCTGTGCATTGCGCAGGCTGCCGGCGGCGGCCTGCAGCGATTCCACCTCGATGCCATCTTCGTCGCGGTCGTCGGCCTGCAGCGTGTACTGGAAGCGCAGCACGCTGCCCTGCGCATCCGTCTCCACCGTCGAAAGCGTGGCCACCCGACGCTGGCTGCCGATGCGCAGCAGCAGCTGCGGCGCAGCGCCCACCTGCAGGGCCTGGTCGAACTGCACCGCAAAGGCCAGCACCTGGCCGGCGAGGTAGCGGCCGACCGACGGCACCTGCACGGCGGTCACCGCCGGTGCACCCTGCACGGTGAGCGGGTCGGACGGCAGCGATGCCGCGCCGGCACCCGCCGCATTGAAGGCGGTGACCACGAAGCGATGCGCGATGCCGGCCGGCAGCCCGTCGATGCGCAGCGGACTGCCACTGCCGCGCACGCTCTGCCCACCCGGCAACGCCTGCAGCAGATAGCTGTCGACCGCGCTGCCGCCATCGAACGCCGGCGCCTGGAAACTCACGTCCACGCTGCCCGCGGCAAGCACGACCGCGGTGATGCGCGGCGCGCCCGGCACAACGGCGAGCACCGCGAACGAGCGGCTGACGCGTGCTGCGGCATGGGTCGCGGTGTCACCCGCCTGGTCGGCATCAATGCTGCAGGTGCCTGCCGCAAGCAGGGTCACCCGGCCATCGGCGGCGACGCTGCAGACCCGGGGCGTGCTGCTGGACAGCGCGACCGGCAGGCCACTGCTGGCAATGGCCCGCACCTGCGGCGTGCTGCCGAACGGCTGTGCATCGAGCGCGTCGAACTGGATCTGCTGCTGCGCCATCGGCACCACGTCGGCCGATGCCGTGGACACCACGCCCAGCCCGGCCGCGGTACGCGCGGTGACCGTGAAGCGGTAGGCGACGCCGTTGCGCAGGCCGGTGAACGCCACCGGTGAACCGGTGGCCTGCTGCTGCAGGCCACCCGGCTGCGCGGTCACCAGGTAATCCAGCACCGGGCTGCCGCCATCCTGCGCGGGCGCTGCGAACTGCAGAGTCGCCGTGCCATCGCCTGCGACCACATCGGTGATGGACGGTGCACCGGCCGGCTGCGCGCCGACCAGGATGCCGGCGGTGGCGCCGACGCCCGACAGCGTCAGCACCGCATCGATGTCATCGCTGCTGCGGATGCTGCCACCGGCCAGCTGCACGCCGTCGATGCCGATGCCATCCTCGTCGGACTGGCCCGGCACCACGGTGTAGCTGAAAGCCAGCTGGTTGCTGCCCGAGCCGGAGCGATAGCGCGCGGCCACCTGCTGGCCGCCGATCGACAGCTGCAGCGCGGGCACGCCCTGCACCGTGACCGGCTGGTCCAGGACCAGCAGGAAGTCGAGGCTCGCACCGGCCAGGTAGCGGCCGTCGGCCGGTAGCAGCAGGCTGGTCACGCGCGGCACGGCCGGCATCGTCACCGGGTCGGAGCCGGCGGAGAACGCCCCCGGTCCCGTCGCGGTGCGTGCACGCACGGCGAAGGTGTAGGTCTCGCCGGCACGCAGGCGGTTCACCCGCACCGGACTGGATCCACCCGTGACCACCGCGCGCGTCGGCAGTGTCAGCACTTCGTAGCTGGTGATGCTGCTGCCGCCATCACTGGCGGGCGCATCGAAGTAGACATCGACGCTGGTCGCGCCGATGCGTTGGACGCGAAGCAGGGTCGGCGCCGACGCCTGGGCGGCCACGACGCTGAAACTGCGCTCCACCGGCTGCGCCGCGCGTGTGCCGGCGTTGCCGGGCTGCAGTGCGCGCACCGTGCACATGCCGAGCGCGGACAGGCGCAGGTTGCCTGCACTTTCCAGCGCGCAGACCAGCGGAGTCAGGCTCTCGTACTCGACGGCCAGGCCGCTGCTCGCGGTGGCCTGCAATGCCAGCAGTGAACCCAACGGCCGGTCACCAGGCGCATCGAACTGGATCGTCTGCCCAGTCATCGGCGTGACCGCGGCGCTTGCCAGCGACGGCTGGCTGGCCTGGCTGCCGTTGTTGGCGATCACCTGGAACTGCACGGGCATGCCATTGGCAAGTCCGGTCACCGTGATCGGCGACTGCGTGCCAAGCGCCCACTCGCCCGTGGACGCCATAACGGCGTACTCGACAATGGGCGCGCCGCCGGTCTGCGCCGGTGCGGTGAAGCTGACCACGGCCTCGCCATCGCCGGCGACGGCCACGACCTGGCCGGGGGCATCGGGCGCGATGGCTGCGATGCTGCCTGTCAGCGGTTGGTGCGCGCTGGCAGCCGCGGCATCGGTGACCTCCACGCTGACACTGAACGTACCCGCGACCTGCGGCGTGCCATGCAGGCGACCCGAGGGTTCAAGCACAAGCCCGGCGGGCAAGGTGCCAATGTTGATGCCGAAGCTGTAAGGCAGGGTGCCGCCGCTGGCGGTCAGGTTGACATCAACCGGCGAGCCGACGGTGAACTGCTGCATCGCAGGGGCAGCCAGCTGCAGCGGTTGCGTGGCGGTGGAGATGCAGTTGATCTGGACCGGGCTGATGTACCTTCCGGTCTTGATGCTCATGAACAGGCCGTTGGCCGCCAGGAAGCTGCTGGCAATCGTTGCGGTGTGCGCTCCCGCTGACCCGGTATTGCTGCGGTAGTCGTAGCCTACCTGGGCGAAATTCGAGCTGCGGAAAATGATGGCGTCGGCCGATGTCGGCAGATTGCCGATGTTCTCGCCGCTGTCACTGAAACTGACCGTCAGCGACTCGCCCGGCAGGAAGGCCCCCTGTGCGAACGTCCGGGTCTCGTTGGTCGTGGTCCCTATCAGTTTGATGGCCTCGCAGGCCGCCGACGCCGCCTGCGCAACACCCGTACCTGCCAGCAACTGCAACAGCACCACGCACATCCAGACGACAGCGCGCCCTACCCCACTCTTCCCTGCTACCGCCGACATCGATCCGTTCCCCATGAATGAAGGGGGCGCACGCGCCGGTCCATCGCCGCGCGTGCAGCAATGAGTCATGGACGGTGATGTTTCCCCCTGGTACCGGTGCGGTAACGGCAGGTCACGGGGGAACTTGAGCGCCGGCCGGCTCCTACACCGGCACGGCCCCCGGCCGGCCGTGGATGACCTGGAAGCGCGCTGCGGTGCGCACCTCGGCATCGGCACGCAGCACGCTGTCGGCAAAGCGCAGTTCGGCGTCCACGGTCTGCCGGTTCAGCTGCAGCTTCCACCAGCCGCGGCGGTCGCCGTCGAAATAGCGGATGTGCGGGTTCTGCGGAATCGACGGTCCGTAGTACGGTCCATACGGCGTATCGTCGCCACCACTGCTGATCGCCGGGGCGATGAATTCAGTGGCGACCACCGGCGAGCTGGCCGCGTTGAAATCCAGCTTCAGGTCGTTGACAAAGGTGGAGTGCCAGTCGCCGCCGAGCACGATCGCGTTGCCCGTGCCGCCTGTCTGCAGGGCCTGCAGCAGCCGGTTGCGCGCAAGCGGATAGCCGTCCCAGGCGTCGTTCCAGAAGCGCTCGCGCGGGGTGCCCGCATCCAGTTGCAGCTGGGCCATCAGCAACTGCTGCACCACCACGTTCCAGCGCAGCCCCTGTGCCGCCACCATCGACTGGGCGAACCAGGCTTCCTGGCCGGCACCGAGCATGCTCATGCGCGGGTCCAGCGCGGCATCGCAGCGCGCCGATTCGCCCACCCCGCAGGGATTTGCGGGACGGAACTGGCGGCAATCGAGCAGGCTGAGCTGTGCGAGATCACCGTAACGCAGCCGCCGGTGCACGCGCAGGCCACCATTGCCTGCCGGCGTGCTGCGCATGGGCAGGTGTTCGTAGAACGCGCGGTAGGCCGCCGCACGCCGCACGATGAACGCCTCGGTCGATACGCCGGGCTTCTCCGGATGGATGCCGGAGTAGTCGTTCTGCACCTCGTGGTCATCCCAGATCACTGCGAAGGCATGCGCGGCATGGGCCGCCTGCAGGTCCGGATCGAGCTTGTACAGCGCGTACTGGTCGCGGTACCGCTCCAGGCTGACGGTCTCGCCGCTGAAGCGCTCCGCATCCAGCGTGCGACCGCGTGCATTCTGCAGCGGGCTGTATTCGTACAGGTAGTCGCCGGCGTGCAGCACAAGATCCACATCACTGCGCGCGATGTCGCGCAGTACCGGGTAGTAGCCGCTGTTCCAGGCCTGGCAGGTGCACAGTGCCAGTCGCAGCTGCTGCAGCTGCGTGTCCGGCAGCGGCGCGGTGCGGAAATGACCGACCGCGCTTTCCTCGTCACCATCGCAGGCGAACCGGTAGTAGTAGTCACGGCCCGGGCGCAGGCCGTTGACTTCCACGTGCACCGAGTGCGCCAGCTCCGGTACGGCAGCCGCAACGCCACGCTGCACCAGCCGGCGCATGCCGGGGTCTTCGGCCACGTACCAGCGCACCGGCACCGCCCGCGCGGGCATGCCACCGCCATTGAGCGGGTCCGGTGCCAGCCGCGTCCACAGCACCGCGCCCTGCGGATCCGGATCGCCCGCAGCGACGCCCAGCGTGAACGGATCACGCCCCAGCCGCGGCCGCGGACCGGCCGCAGCCAGCCCCGGCATCGCGGCCAGTGCGATCGCCGCCCCCGTGCCCTGCCACGCCAGGCGCAGCAGACGGCGACGGGTTTCCGGATCGACAGGTGAGCGCATCAGAAGCGGACGGTCGCGGTTGCCATCACCTGACGCGGCGCGCCAACCTGCATGGTGGCCAGGCTGCGGGTCGGGTCACTGGCGTAGGTGCCATTGGTGTTGATCGACGACAGGTAGCGCTTGTCGGTCAGGTTGGTCAGGTTCAGTGCGACCGTCAGGTTCTGCGCCGGACCCATCGCACCGAAGTCGTAGGCCACCGACGCATTGACCAGCCAGTAGCTGGGGACCGAGAGATCATTGGTGTAAGTCACGTAACGCTTGCCGACGTGGTTGGCCGACAGGCGCATGTCCCACGGGCCCGGGGTCCAGGCGAGCGTGCTGGCGAACATCCATTCCGGCGTGTCGACGGTCTTCCTGCCGCGGGTCGGCACCACCTCGTTGTTCACGTAATCGTTGTCGTAGGTGCTGTCATTCCACGACAGCGCATTGGACCAGGCCAGGTCCTGCATCGGCTTCAACTGCAGCATGGCTTCAGCACCGCGGCTGGTGACCGAGCCGACGTTGGAGAACAGTGCCGGGCAGCCAAGGATGCCCACGCACTGGGCGATCGCCAGCAGGCGGTTGTCGAACTTTACGTCATACACCGCGACCGAGGCTTCATAGCCGCGGCCGTAGCCGCGCCAGCCCAGCTCGATCGTGCGCGACTGTTCCGGCTTCAGGTTGCCTGCGCTGGCATCGAAGTCGGCCTGCGGCACGTTGAACGGGCTGCCGACGCCCAGTGCATAGGCAGCGACATTCTTTGCGAACGAACCGAAGACCTCGTTGCCTTCGTTGAGCTTGAAGTTGAAGCCGGCCTGCGGCAGGAGGCCCTTCTTCGCGGTCAGGCTGCTCTTGTTCGCGTAGTTGCCCAGCGGCGTACGCACGCTGGTGCGGGTGTGCGGCGACTTGGCGCCGATGTCGATGGTCAGGCGATCATCGAACAGGCGGAAGCGGTCCTGCACGTAGAACTGGCGGGTGATGGTGGTGTACTGCTGGTTCCACACGCGCTGGTCGGGATTGCGCAGGAAGAAGTCATCGGTGATGGGGCCGTCGATGTAGTAGAAGTTGCGCTGCACGCTATGGCCGTTGTCCTCGTACCAGAGGCCGGCTTCCAGTTCATGGCCACCGACGTTCCAGGTGAACGCAGAGGTCACGCCGGTACGGTCGATCGCGTACTCGGTGGTGCGGATCGAGATCGGAATCTCCCGGCTGGTACCCGGGTTGGAGGGATTGGACGGGCTGAACCAATGGCCCTGGCCGCGATTGCTGTGGTTGTAGACGTTGACCTTCAGCCGCATCGATTCGTTGAGGCCGAAGTCGCCAGCGATGCTGGACAGGTCGTCATTGCGCAGGCCATGGCCGGAGTAGTACGCGTCCCATGGGCTGTTGACGCCGCCACTGTACTGGCCGTTCGCCGCCGCGACCGCGCGATCCCAGTCCGGCGCGTAGTTGTCCCAGTTCCAGCCGAGGCGATCGATCATCTCCAGCGACAGATCCTGGTAATCGGCCTCGACCCGGCGCGATCCGTTGAACAGCGCGGTGATCCGGCTGTCCTCGCCGAAGTGGTAGGTGGCCTTGCCATTGAACTGCTTCGACTCCTGCGATCCCTTGCCCTTCCACTTGTCGCCCTCGGAGTACGCGCCGGACAGATAGGCGGCAAAGCCCTGGTGCTCGCCCGTCTCCAGTCGCGCATAGCTGCGGCGCGCACCGTCACTGCCGAAGCCCTGCGCCAGCACCACGCCGTACTCGGTGGACGGATCGATCGAATAGAACTGGAACACGCCACCCAGGTTGCTGGTGGACGGCGTACCCAGTGCGCCGATGCCGGTGGACACTTCCGCGCCGCCCAGGTTCTCGCTGATCACGGCGCGGCTGATGTGCAGGCCATTGCTGTTGCCGTAGGACATGTTGCCCAGCGGGATGCCATCGAGGGTGTAGCCGAGACGGTTCTGGTTGAAGCCGCGCAGGCTGATGCTGGTGGACCACTCATAGGCGCCGGTGGCATCGGCCGATTCGAAATGCACGCCCGGCTTGCTGGCCAGCAGCTTCAGCGGGTTGGCGCCCGGCGGCAGCACCTTCATGTCCTCCGCGGTGACACGCTGCACCTGGCGGGCCTCGCCCCGGCCGATCACCGAGACCGAATCGAGGGTCGTGGCCGACGGTGCTTCGGTGTCAGGCGCGGTTTCAGCCGAAGCAAGCGACGGCAGCGATGCACAGACCAGCAGGGCAAGCAGGTTGCGGCGGAGCGGAGCATGGGACGACATGGAGGCGGATTCCTTGGGCACGCTGGACACCGAAAGGCGGCGTCGAAGAGCAGCAGCGGCGGAATCGTAAAAGCGGCGCGTTACATGTCATTTACACGCAGCATGCGCGGGGTGTTGCGAGCGACGAAGGCAGCGGCGTCTGCCACCTGTTGACTACCGTGCCGCCGGGCATGGCCCGGCGCTACCGTAACGCCGCGGGCGTTACTCGAACGAGCCGACCGAATCGTGCGACAGGTTGTCAAAGCGGGTGTATTCGCCGAAGAACTTCAGCTTGCACGAACCGGTGGGGCCACCACGGTGCTTGCCGATGATGATCTCGGCCAGGCCCTTGTCCGGCGAATTTTCCTTGTTGTAGTAATCGTCGCGGTAGATGAAGACGATCATGTCCGCGTCCTGCTCGATTGCGCCCGATTCGCGAAGGTCGGCCATCACCGGGCGCTTGTCGGTACGCGTTTCCAGCGATCGGTTGAGCTGCGAAAGCGCGATCACCGGCACGTTCAGTTCCTTGGCCAGACCCTTCAGCGATCGCGAGATCTCCGAGATTTCGGTCGCGCGGTTTTCGCTGTTGCCCGGCACGCTCATCAGCTGCAGGTAGTCGATCACGATCAGGCCCAGGTCGTGCTCGCGCTTCAGGCGGCGGCACTTGGAACGCAGGATCTCCGGCGACACGCCCGGCGTATCGTCGATGAAGATCTTGGTTTCCTTCAGCATCTTGATCGCGCTGGTGACGCGGCTCCAGTCCTCGTCTTCCAGCTGGCCGGTACGCAGGCGCGACGCGTTGATGCGGCCGTTGGAGGAAATCAAGCGCATCGCCAGCTGCGATGCGGACATTTCCATCGAGAACACGGCCACGCCCTTCTTCGACTTGATCGCCGCGTACTCGGCGATGTTCAGCGCGAAGGTGGTCTTGCCCATTGCCGGACGCGCGGCAAGGATGATCAGGTCGGTCGGCTGCAGGCCGGCGGTCATCGCATCGAAGTCGGTGTAACCGGTCGGCAGGCCGGTGATGTTGCCGCCGTTCTCGAAGCGGTTGCGCAGTTCCTCGAACGCATCCTTCAGCGCGCCGGGCATGGCCACGAAGTCGGTGCGGCCGCGCGCGCCCTGCTCGGCGATGGCGAACACGCTCTTTTCAGCCGAGGCCAGCAGCTCGCTGCTGTCGCGCCCTTCGGGCTGGAAGCCGTCGTTGACGATGTCGGTGCCGACCTGGATCAGCTGCCGCAGCACCGCCTTGTCACGCACGATCTCGGCGTAGGCGACGATGTTGGCCGCCGACGGCGTGGTGCTGGCCAGCTCGATCAGGTAGGCGCCATCGCCGACCAGCTCCATCTTGCCCTGCGATTCGAACCACTCGCCCAGGGTCACCGCATCGAACGGACGCTCGCGCTCGGACAACTCGCGGATCGCCCGGTAGATCATCTGGTGGTCGCGGCGATAGAAATCGGTCTCGGTCAGCTGGTCGTTGACCCGGTCGTAGGCTTCCGGGGCCAGCATCAGGCCACCCAGCACCGCCTGTTCGGCTTCCACCGAGTGCGGCGGCACGCGCAGCTGGTCGATGCGCGATTCGTCGCGATCGCGGTCGAAGCCATCGCCGCGCTCTTTGCGGTTGGAACGGAAGCCGGAACGGGCGGACATGCTGCGGTGTTTCCTGCGAAAGTGGGCCAGGCGAGTGTAGGCATGCGCCGACCCCGGCGGCCATGGACAAGCCTGTGGATAAGCCGTGGACGAACGGGGGATATCCGCCGCTGTGCGACGTGCCTGCCCGGCCTATGGAGACCCATTATCGCATGGGGTCAGAGCCCGCCGCTGCGCGACGGGATCCGACCCCGGCAGAGAGGGGTCGGATCCCTCTGCGCAGCAGAGGGCTCTGACCCCGAATGCAGCGTCAGTCCCCTTTGGCGTGCACCGCGATCAGCTTCAGGAAGCGATCCACATAGCCCTGCAGGAACTTGTGCGTGCCCTCGTTGTGGATCGTGCCGTCGGCGCCGATCAGCTCATCCTTGAAGTGGATGAACGCCTCCGGCTGGCCGAGCACGTGCATGTCCAGGAAGGCCAGGCTGTTGCGCAGGTGCTGCTGGGCCACGGCCGTGCCGATCTGGCCGATGGAGGCACCGATCACCGCCGCCGGCTTGCCGCCGAAGGCGCTGTCGCCATAGGGCCGCGAGCCGATGTCGATGGCGTTCTTCAGCACGCCGGGCACCGAGCGGTTGTATTCCGGGGTGACGAACAGCACCGCGTCGGCACCGCGTACCTCGTCCTTCAGGCGGGTGCCCTGGGCCGGGTAGCTGCCGTCGAAATCCTGGTTGTACAGCGGCAGATCGTCGATGCGCACGTACGTGAAACGCGCACGATCGCCGGCCAGCTTTTCCAGGGCCAGCGCGAGCCTGCGGTTGCAGGATTCCTTGCGCAGGCTGCCAACGAAGACCGCGATGGTGGGAACAGGCATGGCGACACACTCCTGACGGGGGAAAGCGCCAGCCTAGCGGCCGGCCCGATGCGCCCCGGTGAAGATCAGCCGCGTGCCACGCCCGCCCGCACCTGCCGCCAGTGGTCCTGCCAGGCCTGGAACATCAGCACGTTCCACAGGTGGGTATGCCACTTGCGCTGGCCGCCCAGGAACTGCTGCCACAGCGGCTGCACGGCGGCCGCCGACAGCACGCCTTCGCGTTCCAGCCGCGCCGGCTGCAGCAGGTCATCGGCCCACGGCCGCAGGTCGCCCTTCAGCCATTCACTCACCGGCGCGCCGAAACCGCGCTTGGGCCGGTGCACCATCGACTGCGGCACATAGCGGCCGAGCACGCGCTTGAGCAGCACCTTGCTGGTGTCCTCGCTGCGCTTGAAGTCCAGCGGCAGCGACCAGGCAAATTCAGCCACGCGCCAGTCCAGCAGCGGCGCCCGTGCCTCCAGGCTGACCGCCATCGAGGTGCGGTCGACCTTGCACAGCAGGTCGTCCGGCAGGTAGCTGACGAAGTCGGCCAGCATCATCGCGTCGGCCGGGGTGCCGGCACCGTGCAGCGGGTCGGCCATGTCGTAGAAGCTGCCGGCCTCGCGCGCACCGATCACCGCCGCCGCCGGGTCGCGCCAGCGCGAGATGCGGTTGCGGTAGACATCACCGATGCCGCGCGCACCGGTCTCGGCCAGCAGTGCGGCCAGGCCGCCGGTGCGCGACGCCTCGCCCTGCTGGTGCGCACGCGCGCCCATCCAGCGCCGCAGCGGCGCCGGCACGCGGCCCAGCATCTGCCAGTTGCGCAGCGCGCGCACATAGCGGGTGTAGCCGAAGAACAGTTCGTCGCCACCATCACCGGACAGGGCCACGGTCACGCCCTGCCGCGCCAGCCGCGCGACCAGGGCGGTCGGCACCTGCGAGGCATCGGCGAAGGGCTCATCGAACATCGCCGGCAGCTGCGGCACCACCGCCAGTGCATCGGCGCCACTCACGTACAGCTCGGTGTGGTCACAACCCAGGTGGCCGGCCAGCTCTTTCGCCAGCGGCGCCTCGTCATGGTGCGAGCCGCTGAAGCCGATGCTGAAACTGTGCACCGGCTGCGTGCTCTGCGCCTGCATCAGCGCGGCCACCAGCGACGAATCGGTGCCACCGGACAGGAACACGCCCACCGGCACGTCGGCCACCATGCGCAGCGCCACGGCATCGCGCAGCAGGTCGTCCAGCTGTTCCTCGGCCTCCTCGATGCGGCCCTGGAACGGTGCGGCCAGCGCCGCCTGCATGCGCGCACGCGCATCCCAGTACGGGCGCTGTGCCTGCTCGGGGCGGTGCGCGGCGGCACCGGCGGCCACCGTTGCCGCATCCAGGCGCAGCACGCGGCCCGGCATCAGCTTGTAGCAGCGCTGGTGGATGCTGTGCGGGGCCGGGATGTAATCCAGGCGCAGCAGCAGGGTCAGCGCATCGCGGTCGATGTCGTTGTCGAAGTCCGGGTGCTGCCACAGCGCCTTCAGCTCCGAACCGAACACCAGGGTGTCGCCGGCCCAGCCGTAGTACAGCGGCTTCTTGCCCACCCGGTCGCGGGCCAGGTACAGGCACTGCTCGTGGCGGTCCCAGAGGGCGATGGCGAACATGCCGTTGGCGCGCTGCAGGGTGTCCTCGACGCCCCACTGCAGGATCGCGGCCAGCAGCACCTCGGTATCCGAATGGCCGCGGAAGGCATGGCCCAGCGGCTCCAGCTCGGCGCGCAGCGCGGCGAAGTTGTAGACCTCGCCGTTGTAGGCCATCACGTAACGGCCGTCGGCCGAGGCCATCGGCTGGTGGCCCAGCGGTGACAGGTCGAGAATGCTCAGGCGGCGGTGCGCCAGGGCGATGCCGGCGCTGGCGTCGACCCAGGTGCCGCCGTCATCCGGCCCGCGGTGGTGCAGCGCCTGCCCCATGGCCAGCGCCTGCGCCTGCAGCACCTCGTTCGGCGACTGCGGCGCCGGCAACAACATTCCCGCCAATCCACACATGCATCAGGGTTCCTGCGCCAGGTCGAGGGCGGCGCCAATCACCGCATTGTCGCTTGGAAGCCCGAACATTGCTGCCCCCGCCAGCGGCGTGTAGGTATCGGCGCCGCAGACCCGCCGCAGCGGCAAGTGGCCATGGCCGGCCTCGACCAGGGCGGTGACCACGCCCTCGCCCACCCCGCCGCTGTGACGGCCCTCGTCCAGCACCAGCACCCGCCGCGCCGTGGCGGCCTGGGCGGCGATGAAACCGGCATCCAGCGGCACCAGCCAGCGCAGGTCCACCACCCGCACCTGCCAGCCGGTCTGCGCCTGGATGGCCGGCACCGCGCGCAGCGCCATCGGCACGCCGTTGCCGTAGGTGAACACCACCAGATCATCGGCGTCGGGCGCATAGACCCGGCCCTCGCCCAGCACCAGCGCCTGCCCCGCCGCCGGGTAGTCGAACAGCCACTGTCCATCGCCGGGCGCGTGCAGGTCCTTGCTCATGTACAGCGCGATCGGTTCCAGGAACACCGCCACCCGGCCGTCCACCCGGGCCAGCGCCGCCAGCGTGCGCAGCATCATCACCGCATCGTCGCCGCGCGACGGGCAGCCCACCACCAGTCCGGGAATGTCGCGCAGCGCGGTGATCGAGTTGTCGTTGTGGAAGTGGCCGCCGAAGCCCTTCTGGTAACCCAGGCCGGCCACCCGCACCAGCATCGGGTTGCGGAACTGGTCGTTGGAGAAGAACTGCAGCGAACAGGCCTCGCCACGCAGCTGGTCGATCGCGTTGTGCAGGTAAGCCAGGTACTGGATCTCCGGGATCGGCAGCAGGCCCATGTTGGCCAGGCCCTGGGCCATGCCGAGGATCATCGTCTCGTCCAGCAGGGTGTTGAACACCCGGCGCGGCCCGAAGCGGCGCAGCAGGTCCTTGGTGACGGTGTAGACGCCGCCCTTCTGCGCCACGTCCTCGCCGAACAGCAGCGCCTGCGGATACTTGCACAGCAGTTCCTGCAGGCCGTGGTTGATCTGCACGGCCAGGTGCCGCGGCGGCTGCCGCTCGGGCAGCGCGTCGGCACCGCCGTACAGGGCCTCGCGTGCTTCGGCCGGTACCGGGCGCTGCGCTTCGGCCATCACCGCCGCCGGCGTGTACGGCGCCAGCGGCGCGACCACTTCATCCAGCGACTGCAGCTTGGGCCGCGCTTCGGCGTCGGCCGCCGCCGACAGGCAGCGCACGCGCAGGGTCTCGTACGCAGCCTCGATGCCGGCAGCATCCATCCAGCCCGATTCCAGCGCGATCTGCGCCGACCGCAGCAAGGGATCCTGGGCTTCGGCCGCGCACAGGTCGGCCAGCGCGCGCCATTCCACTTCGAAATCGGTGCCGGCGTGGCCCATCAGCCGCGTGGTACGCAGGTGCAGGAAGGTCGGCCGACGGGTGCGCCGGCAATGCTCCACCGCGGCCTGCACCTGCGCATGCCCCGCCGCCAGGTCCAGGCCATCGGCGTAGTAGTAGTCCAGCCCCGGCTGGCGGCTGAAGCGCTCGGCGATCCAGCCTTCCGGCGTCTTCACCGAAATACCCAGGCCGTTGTCCTCGCAGACGAACAGGATCGGCGCGGGCAGCTTCTGGTAGGCCGACCACATCGCGGTATTGAAGGCGGTCTGCGCGGTAGCGTGGTTGGCCGAGGCATCGCCGAAGGAGCACAGCACGATGCTGTCGGCAGGGATCGGCAGCGGCTGGCCCAGGCGCTTGCCGCTTTCGATGGCCAGCGCGGTACCCAGCGCCTTGGGCAGGTGCGAGGCGATGGTCGAGGTCTGCGGCAGCACCCACAGCGGGCGGCTGCCCCACACCTTGTGGCGGCCACCGCTGGCCGGGTCGTCGGCGCTGGCGGCGAAGGACAGTGCCGCGTCACGCAACGGATCCAGGCCCGGCACCTGCCGCGCGCGCTCGGCCATGAAGGCGCCGGAGCGGTAATGCAGGAACGCCGGATCGGTATGCCGGCAGGCCCGTGCCAGCAGCGCGTTGCCTTCGTGGCCGGACGACCCGATGGTGTAGAAGACCTTGTTCTGTACGCGCAGCACGCGCGCCATCAGGTCCAGCTGGCGGCTGGCCAGCTGCGAATCGAACAGCTCGGCGAATGCCGCTGCGGTCAGCGTGCTGCCCGGCAGGATCGGCGCATCCGGCGCCGGCTTCGGGCGCGGCAGCCCACGCCAGCCGCGCACCGCCTCGAGGAAATTGACGTCGCACACTTCGGCGCGGTTGAGCACGCGCATGCGTGCGGGGATCGGATCGGGAACCACAGCAAACATCGAACACCCTCCGTGTCGTTGTTGCATTCCGCCGGGCGTCGCGGCCCTGCTTTCGTAGAGTCGAGCTTGCTCGACTGCCCTGGAAGCCAGTCGAGCAAGCTCGACTCTACCCGCGCGAATCCAACCGTGCGCGGACCTCGGGCGTAACCGCCGGCATCGCCACGAACCGTGGCTGCTCGCGCACCCGCTGCAGCCACGCACGCACTTCCACGAACGGCTGCAGGTCGATGCCACCATCGGCGGCAACATCGGTGTAGGCAAACAGCGCGATGTCGGCGATGCCGTACCCGCTGCCGGTGAACCACTGCGCCTGCCGCAGGTGCTGCTCCATCACCGCCAGCGCGGTCGCGGCGCGCTCATGCAGGCGCGGCAGCTCGGCCCGGCGCGGCGAATCGGCATCGGTCCAGCCACGGATGAAGCGCGCCACGGCCACGCAGGGTTCGTGGCTGTACTGCTCGAAGAACATCCAGCTCAGTGCCTGCGCGCGTTCCCAGCCATCGGTGGGCAGGTACGGCGTGCCTTCGGCCAGCCAGAACAGGATCGCGTTGGATTCGGTCAGCACGCGGCCATCGTCGCGCACGATCAGCGGCACTTTCGCATTCGGGTTGAGGGCCAGGAACTCAGGCGAATGAGTCTGCCCATGCGCACTGTCCACTTCCACCCAGCGGTAGCGGCTGCCGAGCTGTTCCAGCAGCATCCGCACCTTGTGGCAGTTGCCCGACACCGACATGCCATGCACCGTCAACGGAACGCGCTCTTCCACCATTGCCTGCTCCAGGACATCCCGGCCGACGGCCGGCTGCACGCAGTCTGGCAAGCACATCGGCCGATGCCAAGCGCGGGTGCAGCATCACCGCCGGCGTTGCTGCCATTGCGCGCGCGACTGCCCCCAGATCTGCAGCGGCGGCCCCTCGTAGGGGGGCGGCAACTGGCCCATGCGCAGCAGGCTGCTGCCCAGCTTGCGCGCCACCGCCCTGGACTTCTCGTTGTCATCGGCAATGGTGTGGATCACCTCGTCCCAGCCCAGCGTGTCGAACGCCCAGTCGATGGCGGCCACCGCCGCTTCGGGGGCGTAGCCACGGCCCCAGCGCGCGCGGCAGATGCTCCAGCCGACCTCGGGGCCGGGCCAGCCGAGCGGCTGCCACGGGCCCATGCGGCCGACCCATTCGCCGGTGGCTTTCTCGATGACGCTGAACATCGAATAGCCGAACAGCTGCCAGCCTCCGGCCAGGCTGCAGAAGCTGCGCCAGGCCACCGAAGGCAGCTGCACGCCGCCCAGGCTGCGCATCACTTCTTCATCGGCGCAGAACGCCAGGTAGGGCTCCAGGTCCTGCGCCTGCGGTGGGCGCAGGATCAGGCGCTCGGTTTCGATGCGCAGGTCGAAGATGCTCATGCAGGCTCCCGCCGGGTACCGTGGCCGCTCATCATCGCCGATCCCGCCATCGGATCCAGCACGCAAACGAAACGGGCCGGCAAAGGCCGGCCCGTCCGATACAGCATTCCGTTGCCGCGTTACTGGCGGTTGGCCGCTGCGTCGCCGGCCGCGGCGGTCTGGGTCACCAGCTGGCCATCCACCACCGGCAGGCGGTCGCTGGCCGGCTTGTTGTCCATGCGCACGGTCTTCTCGGCGCCGTCATAGCGGTAGGTCACGTTGTAGCCCTTGACCACATCGTTGGTGCCCATGGCGATGCGCGTGCCCGGCTTGCTGGCCATGCGCATGGTGCCGGTGGTGCCGTCCTCGTTGCGGTAGGTCACGTTGTAACCGGTCACGCGGCTCGACTCGGAGGTCGCCGTTTCAGTGTGGCACTGGCGCTCGGTGCGGTTGACCACGCGGCCACCCACGTGGCGCTTGTCCACCTGGTTGCCGATGAAGCCACCGGCGACGGCGCCGGCTGCGGTGGCAGCCTTCTTGCCGTTGCCGCCGCCCACCTGGTTGCCGAGCAGGCCACCGACCACGGCGCCGACCACGGTACCGCCGACGTTGCCATCACGCTCGGGCAGGCGCTCCTGCACCACGACGTCCTCGCAGACTTCATGCGGGGTCTGGGTGGTGGAGGTCTCGCGCACCGGCTCGGTGCCGATGACGGTCGCATAGGCCTTCTGCTTCTCGGTCAGCGGGTCGACCTTCAGCACGTCAGCGTATTCCAGGCCGCGCGGTGCCGAGGCATCGACCGCGTCGCCGCGCGCGCCGTCATCGGCAGCGCTGCCATCGACCAGGCGCGACTCGGAAGGATTCGCGGCGCCCAGTGCATCCGGGGCCTTGTCACCACTCTTCATGAAGGCGGCGGTTGCGATGCCACCCACCAGCAGCGCGCCTGCTGCGACCAGGACAGTTGTAGTTGTGCTTTTCATGACCTGCTCCCTGCGGACCGTCCGCAACGTTCTCGATGCAGATTGCAGCATGCGCTGCCTGAACGGAATCTCCACATTTCGTACTCATGGCCGTAACCCATTCAGCATCGGGAAATGCAGGGCCCGTGGTAGCGTTTGCAGCACGCCCACGAGGAGCCCCGCCATGGCCAACCCGATGCTGCTGCCGGTCCTGCAATGGGCACGCCGGCTGCGCTACCCCACCCTGTTCAAGCTGACCGCCGGCCTGTTCGCGCTGACGC
Organism: Stenotrophomonas sp. S41; assembly: GCF_016624625.1. Lineage (NCBI taxonomy): Bacteria > Pseudomonadati > Pseudomonadota > Gammaproteobacteria > Lysobacterales > Lysobacteraceae > Stenotrophomonas > Stenotrophomonas sp. S41. Next base: position 28,443 of record NZ_JACVTV010000022.1, read on the forward strand.
TGTTCATCCCCGACCCGATCCCGTTCGTGGACGAACTGATGCTGGGCCTGGGCACCCTGCTGCTGGCCAACTGGAAGAACCGCAGCGCGGCGACGCCCCCCCCCCTGGAGCAGCGCTGAACATGCTGATCGACAGCCATTGCCACCTGGATGCCAGCGAGTTCGACCCCGACCGCACGGCGGTGATCGAGCGCGCCCGTGCGGCCGGCGTGCAGGCCCAGGTGGTACCGGCGGTGACCGCCGCCAGCTGGCCGAAGCTGCGCGAGGTCTGCCAGCAGGCACCGGGGCTGTACCCGGCCTATGGCCTGCACCCGATGTTCCTGGCCGACCATCGTCCCGAACACTTGGGCCAGCTGCGCGAGTGGGTCGAGCGCGAGCGTCCCTGCGCGATCGGCGAGTGCGGCCTGGATTTCTTCGTCGAAGGACTGGATGCCGAGGCGCAGCAGGACTATTTCATTGGCCAGCTGAAGCTGGCACGCGACTTCGACCTGCCGGTGATCGTGCATGCGCGCCGCGCGGTGGACGCGGTGATCGCCGCGATCCGCCGCATCGGCGGCCTGCGCGGCGTGGTCCACAGCTTTCCCGGCAGCCCGGAACAGGCCGCGCAGCTGCACAAGCTGGGCTTCCTGCTCGGCCTGGGTGGACCGCTGACCTACCAACGAGCGCAGCGCCTGCAGCGCCTGGTGCGCGAGATGCCGCTGGAGCAGCTGCTGCTGGAAACCGACGCGCCGGACCAGCCCGACGCGGGCATCCGCGGCCAGCGCAATGAACCGGCGCGGCTGTCGGTGATCGCCCGCCACGTGGCCGCGCTGCGCGGTACCGACGTGGAGACCGTGGCACGGGTGACAAGCGAGAACGCCCGGCGGCTGTTCGCGCTGCCGGCCGCCTGATCGCCGTTTCGCCGGGCATGGCCCGGCGCTACCGGTCAAACCTCGGCGGCTTCGGCCTTGACCTTCTTCGGCTCCAGCAGCATTTCCAGCGCCTTGCCGACCGCAGCGAACGCGAACGCGCCGGTGATGTGCGTGGCCGCGCCCAGCCCGGCGCCGCAATCCAGCTTCAACGCGGCATCGGCGCCCAGGTTCGGGCGCAGGCCGCAGACGCTGCCATCGGCCTGCGGGTACTTCACGTTTTCCAGCGAATACACCGCCGGTACGCCGAAATAGCGCTTGGCGTTCTTCGGGAAGTTGAACTCGCTGCGCAGCTTCTTGCGGATCAGCGCCAGCATCGCGTCGTGCTCGGTACGCGAGACGTCGCGGATGCGCACCAGGGTCGGGTCGGTACGGCCGCCGGCAGCGCCCACGGTCAGCAGCGGCAGCTTGCGGCGGCGGCACCAGGCGATGGTCTCCACCTTCACCCGGAAGCTGTCGCAGGCATCGATGACCAGGTCGAAGCCACGGTCCAGCAGTTCGGCCATGTTGGCGGTGGTCAGGAACGCCTGCACGGCATCGACGTCGATCTGCGGGTTGATCGCGCGGCAGCGCTCGGCCATCGCCTCGGACTTGTTGCGGCCGTAGTTGCCCTCCATCGCCGGCAGCTGCCGGTTGGTGTTGGACACGCAGATGTCATCGGCGTCGATCAGGGTCAGGTGGCCGACCGCCGAACGGGCCAGCGCCTCCACCACCCACGAGCCGACGCCGCCCATGCCCACCACCGCCACGCGGCTGCCCTGCAGGCGCTCGAGCGCACCTACGCCATACAGCCGTTCGATGCCGGCGAAGCGTTGTTTGACCTGTTCGTTCATGCGGCTATTTTAACGTGCAGGCAGCGGCGGCCATAGCGGGCCGCCATCGAACCCACCGTTGCACGCTCGCGCATCACCCATGGAGGAGCCCGCATGAACGCCAGCCCGTCCCGTCGTCCTTCCAGCGCCCAGCGCTATCTGTTCGTGCTCGTGCTCGGCCTGCTGATCGGTCTGGTCGCCACGGTCATGGTCGGCCGCGCCCTGCAGGCCGGTCGCGACCCCTTCCCGCACAGCCTGATGCACGTGATGCAGCGGCAGGCGGAGCTGCTGCAGCAGGCCCAGCAGCAGAACCGCTGCAGCCTGGCCGACAGCCAGCCGCGCCTGCAGTCACTGCGGCTGCTTTCCAACGACCTGGACCTGGCGTTTCCCAAGCTGAAGGACGACGCGCGCTTCCAGCAGCATGCCAGCCAGTACCGGGCGGACCTCAATGCGGCACTGGCCGCCCCGCCCAGTGACTGTGCCGCGCTGGCCAAGGTGGTGCAGACCGTGCAGGACGACTGCCGGGCCTGCCACCAGGACTTCCGCTGATTCATCTTCCAGCCGGGGAAGGCTGGCGTGATTGGCACCTTGTTCACGTTGGAAAGTGGACGATTCGATCACCCTGCTGCATGACGCAGTACCACCCTTCCACCCGCCTTCACGGCCAGGAGACGCCCCATGAAGATCCAGCTCATCGCCGCCAGTGTCATTGCTACGCTCGCCCTGGCCGGCTGCGCCACCTCGCCCGGTTACGGCGGCGGTGGTTACAACAACGGTGGCTACAACAATGGTGGCTACGGCAACAACAACGGCTACAACCAGAACCGTTGCGCCGACTGCGGCATCGTGACCCGCATCAACACCGTGGCCTCGGGCCGTACCGCGCCCAGCGCGACCGGCGCCATCCTCGGCGGCATCGTCGGCGCCGTGGCCGGCCATGAGATCTCCGACCACACCGGCGGCAGCCGCGGCAACAAGAACGTCGCCGCCGCTGCAGGCGCGGTCGGTGGTGCCCTCGCCGGCAACCAGATCCAGAAGAACGTGACCAGCGATACCTACGACATCACCGTGCGCATGGACGATGGCCGCACCATCGTGGTCAACCAGCGCGATCTGGCCGGTATCCGCGAAAACACCTACGTCCGCGTCGTCAACGGCCGCGTCGTCCTGCGCTGATCCAGCAGGCGACGGTGGCAACGAAAAAGGCCCGCTTGCGCGGGCCTTTTTCGTGCGATGCATTGCAGGCGGGTCGTCAGACCGGCTCTACGGCATCAGCCTGCAGGCCCTTCTGGCCCTGCACCACGGTGAAGGTGACCTTCTGGCCTTCCTTCAGGCTCTTGAAGCCCTGGGTCTGGATGGCACGGAAATGCACGAACACGTCTTCGCCGTTTTCACGGCTGATGAAGCCGAAGCCCTTTGCATCGTTGAACCACTTTACGGTACCGGTCTCGCGATCAGCCATCTCACTCACTCCCTGGTGACTCTCTTGTTGTTGGAAACGCCTGTTGGGCGGCTGACAAGCAAGGGGGAAGCGAGGTGCAACGATGCAGCGGATCGGTTAGATCTTGCTTCATCAGGCCACGATCCACGGTGACCTTGCCAAGCTCAGCGACTGCAACTTAACCCGAGCAAAACGAAAAAGCAACTGCCAAAATCTCAAAGTGTCAACCCCAAAAAGACAACCATACGGGACAGCATGGACCTCTCATTCATCTTGTATCTGCTAGCGGTCATTCTCGTCCTGGTCGGCATCGCCGGGGTGATCCTGCCGGCCCTGCCTGGGGTGCCGCTGGTCTTCGTCGGCCTGCTGCTCGCGGCATGGGCTGACGGCTTTGCCCATGTCGGCTGGCCCACGCTGGTGGCTCTCGGGGTCCTCACCGCGCTGTCCCTGGTGGCCGACGTGCTGTCCACGGTGGTAGGCGCGCAGCGGGTCGGGGCCAGTCGCAAGGCCCTCTGGGGCACCTTCATCGGCAGCATCGTCGGCCTGTTCTTCATGCCCATCGGGCTGTTCGCCGGCCCACTGCTGGGTGCGTTGCTGGGCGAGTACTGGCATACCCGCGAGCTGGGGCGCTCGACCAAGGTCGGCCTGGCCACGTGGCTGGGCATCCTGCTCGGCCTTGCCCTGAAGCTGGCCGTAGTGATCGCCATGCTGGGCCTGTTCGCCTTCGCCTGGTTCCTGTGAGGCCGCCGCCTTCACGCCATGCGCACGCCCGCGCCGGGCATAAACCAAGGGGCTGGCCGTTGCTGCGGGCAGCCGCCACACTGTGCGTCTTCCCGTATTCATCCTCTGAAGGGCCTGCTGCAATGACCCTCCCCACGCTGCTCCCCCGCTTCGCGCCGCTGGCGCTGGCCCTGGCCCTGGCCCTGGCCAGTGCGCCGCTGGCCGCGCAGGAAATCGCGCCCACTCCCACCGCTACGCCGGCTGGCTGCGCCGCCGTCGACAGTGACGCCGCTCGCCTGGCCTGCTATGACCGCCTGTTCGGCCGCAACGCCCCGGCCACCGCCGAGGCCGACGCCGCCGCCCAGCAGGCCGCGCAGAGCCTGCGCGACCAGCGTCGCGCCACTCGCCTCAGCCAGGGCGAAGAGAACCTGCGCGCACGCGTAGGCGACATCTTCCGCCCGGCACCGGACGACAGCGCCCTGGCCAATGCCGGCCGCGGCTCGCTGCTGGACAGTCGCTGGGAGCTGGCAGAGGACTCCAAGCTGGGCCCGTTCCAGCTTCGCGCCTACAAGCCGGTCTACCTGCTGCCGGCGTTCTGGACCAGCGACAAGAACCAGATGCCGCAGTCGCCGAACCCGGCCAACAGCGTGACCACGCCGCAGGTGCTGGACAGCACCGAGCTGAAGTTCCAGATCAGCTTCAAGACCAAGATCGCCGAGAACCTGTTCGGCGACAACGGTGACATCTGGGCCGGCTACACCCAGAGCTCGCGCTGGCAGGCCTACAACGCCGAGAACTCGCGTCCGTTCCGCGAAACCAATTACGAGCCGGAAGTGATGATGGTGTTCCGCAACGGCTACTCGATCGGTGGCTGGCGTGGGCGCATGACCGGGATCAGCCTCAACCACCAGTCCAACGGCCGCCCTGACCCGCTGTCGCGCAGCTGGAACCGGGTGATGCTCAACATCGGCCTGGACCGCGAGAACTGGGCGCTGGTGCTGCGCCCCTGGTACCGCATCCCGGAGACCCGCAGCGATGACAACAATCCGGACATCGAGGACTACATGGGCCGCGGCGACGCGACCCTGATCTGGAACCGCAACGGCCATGAGATCGCGCTGATGGCGCGCCATTCGCTGCGCACCGGCGACCGCTCGCACGGCGCGCTGCAGCTCGATTACGGCTTCCCGATCAGCAACCTGCTGCGCGGCCACATCCAGGTGTTCGACGGCTACGGCGAGAGCATGATCGACTACAACCACAAGGCCACCTACGTGGGCGTGGGCGTATCGCTGCTGGAGTGGTTCTGATGACGGTGACGATCTGGCACAACCCGGCCTGCAGCAATTCGCGCGGCGCGCTGGCGCTGATCCGCGAAGCCGGAATCGAGCCGGTGGTGGTCGACTACCTTGGCACCCCGCCTGACGTGGCCACGCTGCGCCAGGTGCTGGCCGAATCCAGCCTTGCCGCCACCGACCTGGTGCGCAGCAAGGAGCCGCAGTTCGCCGAACTGGGCCTGGCCGGTGCCGATGAAGCCACCCTGCTGGCTGCGATGGCCGAGCACCCGCGCCTGATCAACCGCCCGATCGTGCGCACCCCCAAGGGCACGCGCCTGTGCCGCCCGCCGGAGCAGGTCCTCGACCTGCTGTAGGTAGAGTCGACCGTTGGTCGACTGTCGCACGCAGGGCGGAGTCGACCAACGGTCGACTCTACCCCGCCATGACGCGGGCAATCACAGCCAGTCGGTGATGCCTTCGCGGCGGTAGGTCTCTGCGAACGATGGGCGTGCCTTCATCCGCTGCGCGTAGATCTTCAGCACCGGCAGGCTGTCGGTGGGCGTGGGCATGTTGCGCGACCACCGCATCAGCATCACCAGCATGAAATCGACCACGCTGGGCGCCTCGCCCAGCACATACGGTCCCTGCGTCTGCAGGTGTGCGGCCATCTGCTGCCAGGCGGCCTCCAGGCGTTGCCGGGCCATCGCCTGGGTAGCGGCGACGTTCGCTTCGCCGGCCGCTTCATGCGGGTAGAACCACGCGCGGTAGGCGGGCTGCAGGGTGTTGGCACACCAGAACATCCAGCGATACGCCTCGCCGCGTGCTGGCGTACCCGGTGCCGGCAGCAGGCCTGCTTCAGGATGGCGGTCGGCCAGGTACAGGGCGATGGCGGCCGCTTCGGTCAGCGCCTGGCCATCGATCATCAGCGTCGGCACCACGCCAGCCGGGTTCAGCGCCAGGTACGGCGCGGCCTTGTGCTCGCGCTTGTCGAAATCAAGCAGCACCAACTCATGCTCGATGCCCAGCTCGATCAGCAGCCAGTGCACCACCAGCGAGGCGGTGCTGACAGACCCATACAGCGTAGTGCGCATGCGACGACTCCGGTTGCGGGAAGCGCCGATTATGCGCCCAACGGCTCAGCCACCGCCGCAGGAGGCCATGCAGCTGTCGGCGTCCTGGCTGCAGCTGATCAACGGCGACTGGTCCATGCAGGCCTGCGCCTGCGACATGCAGGAGCGGCGCATCTCGTCATCCTTGATCCGGTCGCACTTGCTCGCCGCCTGCGCATCGCAGGTCGAACGACGGTCCGAATCCGAGCGGGCCAGGCAGGCATTGCGGTACTGCTGGCATGCCATCACGCACTGCGCGCTGGCGTTGTTGCCGGGTGCGCCGTCGTACAGATCGCCGCTGCTGCTGCAGGCGGCGAGGGAAACAACACACAACAGCGCAAGGCATCGAAACAATGACATTGGACACTCCCTGTTCAATACATCGGAAAACCCAGCGAAGCCTAGCAGTGCCGACCTTCGTGCGGCGTCAAACGAAAAACGGCGCCCTGCGGCGCCGTTTTCCTGCAACCGGTGGGGCTTACTCCACCACCACCGGAATCTTGCCGATGCGGGCCTGCCATTCGCGCGGACCGGTCTTGTGCACCGATTCGCCGGTGGAATCGACCGCCACGGTCACCGGCATGTCCTGCACGGTGAACTCGTAGATCGCTTCCATGCCCAGGTCGGCGAAGCCGACCACCTTGGCCGCCTTGATCGCCTTGGACACCAGGTAGGCCGAACCACCGACAGCCATCAGGTAGGCCGACTTGTGCTTCTTGATCGCCTCGATGGCGGCCGGGCCACGCTCGGCCTTGCCGACCATGCCCAGCAGGCCGGTCTGAGCCAGCACCTGCTCGGTGAACTTGTCCATGCGGGTGGCGGTGGTCGGACCGGCCGGGCCCACCACTTCGTCGCGCACCGGATCGACCGGGCCGACGTAGTAGATGAAGCGACCCTTCAGGTCGACGGGCAGTTCCTCGCCCCTGTTGAGCATGTCGACCATGCGCTTGTGCCCGGCGTCGCGGCCGGTCAGCAGCTTGCCGTTGAGCAGCAGGGTCTGGCCCGGCTTCCAGTTGGCCACGTCTTCCGGCGTGATCGTGTCCAGGTCCACGCGGGTGCCCTTGGACGAGTCGTAGGTCAGCTTCGGCCAGTCTTCCAGCGACGGCGGGTCCAGCATCACCGGGCCGCTGCCATCCAGGGTGAAGTGCGCATGGCGGGTCGCCGCGCAGTTCGGGATCATCGCCACCGGCAGGTTGGCCGCGTGGGTCGGGTAATCGTTGATCTTGATGTCGAGCACGGTGGTCAGGCCACCCAGGCCCTGCGCGCCGATGCCCAGCGCGTTGACCTTCTCGTACAGCTCCAGGCGCAGCTCTTCGATGCGGTTGGATGCACCACGGGCCTGCAGATCGGTGATGTCGATCGGCTCCATCAGCGCTTCCTTGGCCAGCAGCATCGCCTTTTCAGCGGTACCGCCGATGCCGATGCCGAGCATGCCCGGCGGGCACCAGCCGGCGCCCATGGTCGGCACGGTCTTCAGCACCCAGTCGACGATCGAGTCGGACGGGTTGAGCATGGCGAACTTGGTCTTGGCTTCCGAACCACCGCCCTTGGCGGCGACGATGACGTCGACGGTGTTGCCCGGCACCACCTTGACGTTGACCACGCCCGGGGTGTTGTCCTTGGTGTTGACGCGCTTGCCGGCCGGATCGGCCAGCACCGAGGCGCGCAGCTTGTTGTCCGGGTGCAGGTAGGCGCGGCGCACGCCTTCGTTGGCCATGTCTTCCACGCCCATGGTCGCGTCGTCCCAGCGCACGTCCATGCCGATTTCCAGGAACACGGTGACGATGCCGGTGTCCTGGCAGATCGGACGGTGGCCTTCGGCGCACATCCGCGAATTGATCAGGATCTGGGCCATCGCTTCCTTCGCGGCCGGCGACTCCTCGCGCTCGTAGGCGGCGGCGAGGTTCTTGATGTAGTCGACCGGGTGGTAGTACGAGATGTACTGCAGCGCGTCGGCGATGGACTGGATGAGGTCTTCCTGCTTGATCGATGTCACGGCTTGCTCGCTTGCTCGAGGCTGGCGGGGGGTAATCCCCCATTTTACCCCCTCCCCCGCCCGCAGGATCACAATCATGGGGTCGGATCCCCTGCAGGGGGCTCTGACCCCACCCACCTGTCACGCTTGCCCCCTCCCCGGCGTCCTGGTCGACATGAACACTGAATCCGCCTTCCAGACCCACCGCCCGCGCCTGATGGCGCTGGCCTACCGCCTGCTGGGCAGCCGCAGCGATGCCGAGGACGTGGTCCAGGATGCCTGGCTGCGCTGGTCCGGCGCCGATCCGGCCGCCGTGCGCGACCCCGAGGCCTGGCTGGTCACCACCACCACCCGGCTGGGGCTGGACCGGCTGCGCGCGGCCCGGCGCGAGCGGGTCCACTACGTCGGCCCGTGGCTGGCTGAACCGCTGGAGATCAGCCTGGCGGCAGAACCGGCCAGCGACCCGGCCGTGGCCCATGCCCGCGCCGACGAGGTATCGGTGGCCTTCCTGACCCTGCTGGAGCAGCTGGGCCCTGAGGAGCGCGCCGCCTTCCTGCTGAAGGAGGCCTTCGACCACGACTACCGGCAGATCGCCGCGCTGCTCGGCCTGACCGAAGCCAACTGCCGCCAGCTGGTGCACCGGGCGAAACAGCGCCTGCAGGCCGGCCGGCCGCGCTTCAACGCCGATACCGGCCAGCACCGGCAGCTGCTGGCGCGCTTCATGGACGCCACCCAGCGTGGCGACAGCGAGGCCATCCAGGCGCTGCTGCATGCCAACGCACGGCTGGTGTCCGATGGCGGCGGCGTGGTCACCGCGGCGGTGCGCCCGCTGCTGGGCGCCGAACGCATCGGCCGCCTGTTCTGGGCCATCGCGCGCCGTGGCCTGGGCCACACCGCGCAGCTGGGCTGGGTCAATGGCGAACCGGCCATCCTGCGCTTCCACGGCGACCAGCTGCACTCGGTGACCACCATCGAAGTGGCCGAGGGCCGCATCGCCAACGTGTACAGCGTGCTCAATCCGGAAAAACTGCGCGGCCGTGTCACGAACGCGGACGGCCCGGCGTCCTTGTAGTGAAAGACGGCCACCGTGGCCGTCATGGAGCTGAAAATGTCCGACCATGCCTCTCCCCGCGTTCCCTACACCCGCCTGGCCGCCGATGCGTTCAAGGGCCTGCTGGCCACCAGCAAGGCAGTGCATGACAGTTCGATCGACCCGACGCTGATGGAACTGCTGTTCCTGCGCGTGTCCCAGCTCAACGGCTGCGGCTACTGCATGGACATGCACGGCACCGCGCTGCGCAAGGGCGGCATCGAGCCGCGCAAGCTGGACACGCTGCCGGCGTGGCACGAAAGCCGTTTCTTCGATGCACGCGAACGTGCCGCGCTGGGCTGGGCCGAGGCCCTGACCCGGCTGACCGAGGGCGCGCCGTCGCAGGCGGCATTCGATGCACTGGCGCCGCACTTCGATGACAAGGGCATCAGTGACCTGAGCATGGGCGTCGCGGTGATCAATGCCTGGAACCGGCTGGGTGCAGGGCTGTTGCCGCCACTGCCGTGATCCGCTGACACGCGAATTGACAACATCACAGGGGGCCGGCACCTTTGCTGGCCGCCCGCGGATGGAAACCGCCGATGCAGCCTGGAACCGATGCCCCGATCAGCAAAGCGGCCCTGAGGGCCCTGCAGCAGTATTCAGATCGGGACGACGCGACCCCCGACCTGCTGGCCACGCTGGAGGAGCTGGGACTGTTGTGGCCGGTGGAGACGCCCGATCACGCTACGCTGCAGGCGCGCATGTTCAACGCTTACGCACAGGCCAGCCAGTCGCACGTGGTGGACAACTTCATCCTGGGCGTGGAGGAGAATCGTCCCGAGTTGCGCGCTGGCTTGTCCGCATATTCGTTCATGCAGCACTTCCCGCGCCACGAAGAAGCGCCGCATCCCTCGCATGCGTGCCGGGTGTGCGGGCGCCAGAGCAATGACACCTTCGACCCCACCTGGCTGAGCGCGGTGACATACACAGCCGGGGCGGTGATCGGTGGCGGCATGGATCTCATCACCTTCGTGCTGGAGCACCAGAACCGCACCGCGCACCGGCGTCCCGCCTCCACCAGCACGCTGGTCGCGCTGCTGCGGCTGCTGCATCACGACGCGGCACCGGGCGACACCCCCGCGCGCGTGCTGAAGCGGGTGCGCAGCGTTCCAGGTTTGAAGGTGACGGTGGAGCAGGCCGGCCACCTCCTCGAGGTGCTGGGCCATGCCGGCCTGCTGCGGACGCCCGAGCATCCAGGTTTGGCACAATGCTTTGTCAACGTGGGGCTGGTGCCATCCAGATCGCATTCCTCCGACTGGAGCTACCCGGTGGATTTCTGGACCGGCAGGCACGGGGTCGATGCGGCAGCCCTGAAACAGTGGTTCGGTGACTACCCCGAGGTCATGGGGGTGCTGGAGCCTTGACCCCACCGTTCATCGCTCCGCCACGTCGCAGCTGCGCACAATAACGGGTATGCCCGCTCCCTCCACCGTCGGCACTGTCACTGCCACCAAACCCAGCCTGCGCCAGCGCTTCAAGGCGATGCGCAACCTGCCGCCGTTCCTGCGCCAGGTGTGGCAGACCAGCCCTGCGCTGACCCTCACCAGCCTCGGCCTGCGCCTGATCCGCGCGCTGCTGCCGGTGGCGATGCTGTACGTGGGCAAGCTCATCATCGATACCGCGCTGCACCTGAGCCAGCACGGGGCAGGCTTCCCACCGCTGGGCGAGGCGCTTTCCAGTGGCCTGTTGAATCCGCTGCTGGGCCTGCTGGCGCTGGAATTCGGCCTGGCCATCGCCTCGGACCTGCTCGGCCGGCTGGTCAGCTATGCCGATGCGCTGCTGTCGGAACTGTTCGCCAATGCCACCAGCGTGCGCCTGATGGAACACGCCGCCACGCTGGACCTGGAGGACTTCGAAGACCCCGACCTGCAGGACAAGCTGGACCGCGCGCGCCGCCAGACCATGGGCCGGATGAACCTGATGAGCCAGCTGTTCGGCCAGGTGCAGGATGCGATCACGGTGGCCAGCCTGGCGGTCGGCCTGCTGGTCTATGCGCCGTGGCTGATCCTGCTGCTGGCGCTGGCGCTGGTGCCGGCCTTCATCGGCGAATCGCATTTCAACGCTGCAGGCTACAGCCTCAACTTCCTGTGGACGCCCGAGCGGCGCCAGCTGGACTACCTGCGCCAGCTCGGCGCCAGCGTGGAAACGGCCAAGGAAGTGAAGATCTTCAACCTGCACCGCTTCCTGGTGGAGCGCTACCGGCGGCTGTCGGCGGCACTGTTCCTGGCCAACCGTGCGCTGGCGCGGCGGCGCGCGTTCTGGGGCACGGTGCTGGCCGCTCTGGGCACGCTCGGTTACTACACCGCCTATGCCTATATCGCCTGGCGCACGGTGCGCGGCGATTTCTCGATCGGTGACCTGACCTTCCTCGCCGGCAGTTTCCTGCGCCTGCGCCAGCTGCTGGAAGGCCTGCTGATCGGCTTCTCGCAGGTGGCCAGCCAGGCGCTGTACCTGGACGACCTGTATTCGTTCTTCCAGATCGAACCGGAAATTCTTTCGCGCGAGGGCGCGGTGGCCGTGCCGCGGCCGATCCAGCAGGGCTTTGTGTTCGAGAACGTCGGCTTCCGCTACCCCGATGCCGAGCAGTGGGCGGTGCGCCACCTCGATTTCCAGCTGCAGGCCGGTGAGGTGCTGGCGCTGGTGGGTGAGAACGGTGCCGGCAAGACCACCCTGGTGAAGCTGCTGGCGCGCCTGTACGAACCGGACGAAGGCCGCATCCTGCTCGATGGCCGCGACCTGCGCGACTACGATCTGGACGACCTGCGCGCCAACCTGGGCGTGATCTTCCAGGACTTCGTGCGCTACAACCTCACCGCCGGCGAGAACATCGGCGTCGGCCAGGTGGAGGCGATGGCCGACCAGGCGCGTATCGCCGATGCCGCGCGCCGGGGCATGGCCGAAGAGGTGATCGATGCCCTGCCCGGCGGCTACGAGCAGCTGATCGGCCGCCGCTTCAAGCAGGGCGTGGACCTGTCCGGCGGGCAGTGGCAGAAGATCGCCATCGCCCGCGCGTGGATGCGCGATGCGCAGGTGATGATCCTCGACGAGCCGACCGCCGCGCTCGATGCGCGTGCCGAATTCGAGGTGTTCCAGCGCTTCCGCGAACTGGCCGACCAGCGCACCGCCGTGCTGATCTCGCACCGGTTTTCCTCGGTGCGAATGGCCGACCGCATCCTGGTGCTGGCCGAGGGCCGGCTGGAGGCCAGCGGCACCCACGAGGAGCTGATGGCCCAGGGCGGGCGCTACGCCGAGCTGTTCGAACTGCAGGCCGCCGGGTATCGCTGAGGGCCCTGAGAACGCCTCTCGTTCCGGATAATGAGAACCCCTCTCATTTGAGGTAGAATGGCGGGGACGAATCCATTGCCTGAATGTGCCCCCATGTCTTCCGCTTTCGGCGCCGAAACGGTGCTTGAGGTCCGCCACTGGACCGATGCCTACTTCAGTTTCACCCTCACCCGCGACAGCGGCTTCCGTTTCGAGAACGGCCAGTTCGTGATGATCGGCCTGGAGACCGAGGCGCGGCCGCTGCTGCGCGCGTACTCCATCGCCAGCGCCAACTGGGAAGAACACCTGGAGTTCTTCAGCATCAAGGTGCAGGACGGCCCGCTGACCTCGCGCCTGCAGCACATCAAACCGGGCGACAAGGTGCTGGTCGGCAAGAAGCCCACCGGCACCCTGCTGATCAGCGACCTGCACCCGGGCAAGAACCTGTACCTGCTGGGTACCGGCACCGGCATGGCGCCGTGGCTGTCGGTCATCAAGGACCCGGAAACCTACGAGCGCTTCGAGAAGGTGATCCTCTGCCACGGCGTGCGCTACGAGAAAGACCTGGCCTACCGCGATTACTTCGAGAAGGAACTGCGTGAGCACGAGTTCCTCGGCGAGATGATCGGCGACAAGCTGCTGTACTACCCGGCCGTCACCCGCGAGCCGTTCGCCAACCAGGGCCGCCTGACCCAGCTGATGGAAAGCGGCGAGATGCAGCGCACCCTGGGCCTGCCGGAACTGAGCCCGGAGAACGACCGCGCGATGATCTGCGGCAGCCCGCAGATGCTGGCCGACCTGCGCACCGTGCTCGACGCGCGTGGCTTCCAGGTATCGCCGCGTATCGGCCAGCCCGGCCACTACGTGTTCGAACGCGCCTTCGTCGAAAAATAATCTGCAACGGTAGCGCCGGCCGCTGGCCGGCGGATGAGTCGGTAGAGCCGAGCCTACGCTCGGCTTGCGCGCGCAGCACGCCTGCATCGTTCGCCAAATAGCAGCCGAGCGTGGGCTCGGCTCTACGGGAATGCCGGCCAGCGGCCGGCACTACCCTCATTCAGAGCAGCGCTTCGATCGCGCTGCGCAGCTGTTCCGGCTTGGTGGTCGGCGCATAGCGCGCCACCACCCTGCCCCGGCCATCGACCAGGAACTTGCTGAAGTTCCATTTGATGCGGGCGATGCCCAGCAGGCCGCGCTTCTCGTGCGACAGCCAGTGCCACAGCGGATCGGCGCCCTCGCCATTGACCTCGATCTTCTGCGAGAGCGGGAAGCTGACCGGGTAATCGAGCGAACAGAACTGGCGGATCTGCGCCGCGTCGCCAGGCTCCTGCGCACCGAACTGGTTGCAGGGGAAGCCGACCACCACCAGGCCACGGTCGCGGTAGTCCTGCCACAGCTGTTCCAGGCCGGTGTACTGCGGGGTGAAGCCACAGCGGCTGGCGACGTTGACCAGCAGCAGCGGCCGGCCCTGGTACTGCGCCAATGCCTGCGGCTGGCCATCCAGGTCCACGAAACCGAAGTCGAAGGCGTTGGGCATGGCGTACCGTCCGGAGGGGGAGCCCCATGGTAATCGCAGGCCGCGCCGGTTTGCGCCGCCGGGCATGCCTTTTGACACAAGTGGCGCGCGGGCCGGGCGGGTTAACCTCGGGCACTTGTCTGTCTTACCGGAGTACCGCCTTGACCACCCGCCTTGCCCTTGCCGTGGCCATGACCCTCGGCCTTGCCCTGCCCGCCTATTCGGCCAGCGCCGCCGCCCCGGCCGCTGCCGCCAACGCCCAGCAGGCCAACCCGTTCTTCGCCGACAGCCCGCTGCCGCTGCACTTCCCGCAGTTCGACAAGATCAAGGACAGCGACTTCGCCCCGGCCTTCGACGCCGGCATGGCGCAGCAGCTGAAGGAAGTGGAGGCGATCGCCAACACCAAGGCCAAGCCGACCTTCGACAACACCATCATCGCCCTGGAAAAGAGCGGTGACGTGCTGGACCGTGCGACCACCGTGTTCTTCAGTCTGGTCGGCGCCGACACCAACGATGCACGCAAGAAGCTGCAGGCCGACTACTCGGCGAAGTTCGCCGCGCACAGCGATGCGATCGCGCTGAACGGCAAGCTGTTCGCCCGCATCCAGGCGCTGTATGACACCCGCAGCCAGCTGGGCCTGGACGCCGAAGGCGTGCGCCTGGTCGAGAAGTACTACGACAACTACGTGCGCTCCGGCGCCAAGCTGTCCGAGGCCGACAAGGCCACGCTGAAGACCATGAACGCCGAGCTGGCCAACCTGGGCACCAAGTTCAGCCAGAACGTGCAGTCGGAAGTGAACGCCTCGGCGATCACCGTCGACGACGTCAAGCAGCTCGACGGCCTGTCCCAGGAACAGATCGCCGCTGCCGCCGAAGCCGCCAAGGCCCGCGGCCTGGACGGCAAGTACGTGATCACCCTGCTCAACACCACCGGCCAGCCGCCGCTGACCAACCTGGCCAACCGCGCGCTGCGCCAGAAAATCTACGAAGCCTCGATCACCCGTGGCAGCCGCGGTGGTGAGTTCGACAACACCGCCCTGGTCTCGCGCATCATGCAGCTGCGCGCCGACAAGGCGAAGCTGATGGGCTTCCCGAACTTCGCCGCCTACAACCTGACCAACCAGACCGCGAAGAACCCCGAAGCCGTCAACGCGATGCTGGGCAAGCTGGCCCCGGCCGCCGTCGCCAACGCCAAGCGCGAAGCCGCCGACCTGCAGGCGATGATCGACAAGGAACAGAAGGCCGCCGGCAAGAAGGCCTTCGCCCTGGAGCCGTGGGACTGGGCGTTCTACAGCGAGAAGGTGCGCCAGGCCAAGTACAACTTCGACGAATCCCAGCTCAAGCCGTACTTCGAAATGAAGAACGTGCTGGAGAACGGCGTGTTCTTCGCCGCCAACCAGGAATTCGGCCTGACCTTCAAGCAGCGCACCGACCTGCCGGTGTACCACGACGACGTCACCGTCTATGACGTGTTCGATGCCGACGGCAGCCAGCTGGCGATCTTCATCTTCGACCCGTACGCGCGTGCGTCCAAGCGCGGTGGCGCCTGGATGAACTCCTACGTCTCGCAGTCCAAGCTGACCGGCTTCAAGCCGGTGGTCGCCAACCACCTCAACATCCCCAAGCCGCCGGCCGGCCAGCCGACCCTGCTGACCTGGGATGATGTGAGCACGACCTTCCACGAATTCGGCCATGCCCTGCACGGCATGTTCTCCAACGTGAAGTATCCGTACTTCTCGGGCACCGCCGTGCCGCGCGACTTCGTCGAGTTCCCCTCGCAGGTCAACGAAATGTGGGCCGACAACCCGGCCATCCTGAAGAACTACGCCAAGCACTACCAGAACGGTTCGGCGATGCCGCAGGCGCTGCTGGACAAGGTGCTGGCCGCGGCCAAGTTCAACCAGGGCTTCGCCACCACCGAGTACCTGGGTGCCGCGATGCTGGACCAGAACTGGCACCAGCTGGCCGCCGACAAGGTGCCGGAGGCCAAGGACGTGATGGCCTTCGAGCGCGCCGCGCTGGAGAAGGACGGCATCTACTACGCGCCGGTGCCGCCGCGCTACAAGACCCCGTACTTCAGCCACATCATGGGCGGCTACTCGGCCGGTTACTACGCCTACATCTGGTCGGAAGTGCTGGACGCCAACACCCAGAAGTGGTTCAAGGACAACGGTGGCCTGAGCCGCAAGAACGGCGACCACTTCCGCGCCACCCTGCTGTCCAAGGGCGGCAGCGTGGATGCCATGCAGCTGTTCCGCGATTTCGCCGGCCACGAGCCGCAGATCGAACCGCTGCTGGAAAAGCGTGGCCTGACCGGCGCCGGCAACTGATCGCCCGCGCGATAGCGTGAAATGAAAACCGCCCGGGAAACCGGGCGGTTTTTTGTTGGGATGGGGTCAGAGCCCGGGGTCGGATCCCTTTCCAACGGAAAGGGCTCTGACCCCAGCCACACCCTCACCGCGGTGCCACGTACCCGCCGCGCACGCCTTCCGGCGACAGCACCAGCTGCCACAGCTGCGCATGCCGGCAGCGGAACGTGGCCATCGACCCGGCCAGGTAGAACCGCCACATGCGGCGGAAATGCTCGTCGTAGCGCGCGTCCAGCTGCGGCCACGCCGCCTCCACGTTGCGCCGCCACGCCTGCAGGGTCAGGTCGTAGTCGGTGCCGAAGTTGTGCCAGTCCTCCAGCACGAAGCGCCCCTCGAAAGCGCGGGTGATCTGCGCGGCCGAGGGCAGCATCGAATTGGGGAAGATGTAGCGCGCGATCCATGGATCGGTGCGGTGGCGGGACACGTTGCTGCCGATGCTGTGCAACAACAGCAGCCCGCGCGGTGACAGGCAGCGCCGCGCCACCTCGAAGAAGCGGTCGTAGTTCTTGTCGCCCACGTGCTCGAACATGCCGATGGAAAACACCGCGTCGAACGGCTCGTCCAGTTCGCGGTAATCCTGCAGGCGGATCTCGATGGGCAGGCCGGCGCACAGCTCGCGCGCGTAGGCCGCCTGCTCCTGCGAGATGGTCACGCCAACGCCGCTGACGCCATGACGCTCGGCGGCATACTTCAGTGCCTCGCCCCAGCCACAGCCGATGTCCAGCACGCGCTGGCCCGGGCGCAGGCCAAGCTTGCGGCAGACCAGGTCGAGCTTGGCCTCCTGCGCGGCGTCCAGATCGACGGCGTTGCGCCAGTAGCCGCAGCTGTAGACCAGACGCTGGCCGAGCATGGCCTGGTACAGGTCGTTGCCGAGGTCGTAATGGCGGCGGCCGACTTCATAGCTGCCCTGCCCGGCCTGCAGGTTGAACAGCCGCGCCTTCAGCGCATCGGCCAGCTCGCGCCAGCCATGCACGCGTTCGTCCAGGTGCGCCATCATCAGGTGGACCAGGAATTCATCCAGGACGTTGGCATCCCACCAGCCGTCCATGTAGCTCTCGCCCAGGCCGAGCGAGCCGTGGGCGATGACCCGCGCGAAGAAACGCGGGTCATGCACCTGGATGTCCTGCGGCTGGGTGCCGCCGATGCGGACCCCGGCTTCCTGGAGCAGGCCGGCAACCCGCTCCTGCAACCCTGTGTCCACGCGTCCTCCGTCTGCGGTTACCCGCGTGCGAACAGCGCCACGTAATCCTTGGCCACGTGCGGCAGCAGCACCGCGGCCGGCACATCGGCCGTCTGCGTGCCGTCCGAATACGGGCCCACCTGGTAGGGCGGGAACACGAAACGCAGCGCCGTGATCTGGCCCTTGTCGTCGGTCAGCGGCTGGAACTGGCTGAAGTTCTCGGCCTGCGGACCGGTGCCCTCGGCGATCATCCGCGAGGCATTGCGCAGCGATTCCTGCAGGTCGGCTGGCTGCATGTCCTCACTGCTGAGGCGGGTGGCCACGCGCTCGCGCAACTGGTCGGCGACGAAATCACTGATCGCCTTCCAGCCCTTGTCATCGGCCACCAGCGTGCCGGCGCTGAGCATCTGCTGCTGTTGTGGCAGCCACACGAAACGCGCCACCAGCGGCTCGCCATGGGCGCCACCGGTGTAACGGCTGCCATCGGCACTGACCACCACCAGCTGCGGGGTCTCCAGCACCTTCTCGAAGCTCAGCGACAGCTCGTACGGCATGGTCGGCTTGTCGTTGCCCAGCCCGTCCAGCGCCTGCTGCAGGTCGCCGCGGGCGGTGGTCGCGTAGTCCTGCAGGGCGCGCGCCAGGCCCGGGTAGCGGTCGATGCCAGCCGGGTAGCTGATGCCGACCACTTCGCGCTCGTTGTTCTCCACCACGTCGCGCAGGTCCAGCGGCGCTTCGGTGGCAGGCGTCGGCCCGGTCGCGGCAGCTTCTGCCGCCGGTGCCGCGTCGGGGGCCGGAGCCGCCTCTTCACCACGCTGACAGCCGGCCAGCAGCAGCACGCCCATTGCGCCGGCCAGCGCGCTCACGCGCAGCAGCCGGTTGTTTCCAGTCTTCATCGGGATCCCCTGTTCATGTTCGTACATCATCGCCTGCGATGGCTGAAGCGTGGCCCGCTGCATTCAGCCTACCAGCAGGTCGTGAAACTCCTCGTGGCGCTGCAGGAACGCCTCGGCATAGGCGCAGGCCGGCACCACCTTGTACTTGTGCTCGCGGGCGAAGCGCAGCGCGACCCGGGTCAGCTCACCGGCGATGCCGCGGCCGGCGATCGGCTCGGGCACCTCGGTATGGGTGATGACCATGCGCCGCCGCTTGATCTGGTAGTCCAGCAGCGCCCGCTGTCCACGCACATGGGCGATGAAACGGTGGTTGGCCTGGTCGTGCTCGACCTCATAGGCCAGACCGGGGGGCGTGACCGAAGCCATGGGACTGTCTCCTGCGACGACTGCGCGCATGGTGCGCAGCCGGGCGCCATGACCGTGTGAAGCCTGAACAGGGGCAGGTCTGGACGGTCTGCGTCAGATCCGGACCCTCAAGCTGCAGCGATGGCGGCCGCTACCCCCTCTGGAGGGATACGGCCCGATTGGCACGCCCCTTGCGATTGTTGCCCCTGTGTCATGCCTTTGGAGGCCCGCCATGCACCCCAGCGATTCCCACACCGATACGGACCACGCCCTGCTGGAGGGCCTGCTGCAGCTGGCAGTGGAAGGTCAGACCGACGACCAGGACTTCCAGCGGATCGGCGAGGAGGTGTACTCGCGCCTGCTCGACACCTACGGCCAGACCATCCGGGCGGCCTGAGCCGCCAGGCGGGGGGGGGGCCCGGGGGGGCGCCCCCCCCCCCCCACCCCCCGCCCCCCCCCCCCCCCCCCCCCCCCCCCCACTACCCCGCCATGACGCGGGCAATCACAGCCAGTCGGTGATGCC